>JBGPEV010000019.1:0-13750 GCA_041482995.1 bacterium
GCCGGGTGCGAACGAAAGCCCATTTCGCGCGGGCTCATGCCCTGTGCGGCGAACGGGTCACGGAATTATCGGCGGAATGGGGGAATTTCCCTACCGCGCTTCTCCCGCCGCCAACGGCTTGTCCTTCTGTTCGGTGATGGAGAACACGTTGCGCACCTTGGTCCCCACGCGCAGGTAATAGTTGCCCGCCGGCATGAGCATGTGCTTGCGGCGGTCCCCGTCGGAGAAGTAGCTCATCCAGGGCCCGCGCTCGCGGCGCAGTTGGAACGGCACCCGGCCGGGGTAGCCGAAGACGTCCACGTCGGACAGATCCACGTCCAGCGCACCCAGCTTGATCTCCGGAACGTCCTTGAAGTGGATCGTGACGGGCGGATCGTTGGGTTTGGTGCTGCGCCGGGCCGCCTGCAGGGCCTGCTCCTCCAGATAGATCACCCGCTGCGCGAAGGCCTCCGGCGCCAGCCCCTTCAGTTGCTGGAAGTTCACCCGCACCTTGCCGGAGGCGAGGGTGCGCAGCACCTCCACGGGCAGATCGAGCGCCACCAGCTCCGCCGGCATGGAGCGCGTCGTCACCGCACCGGAGCAGTCGGTGAATTCCAGCACCAGTTTGCGGCCGGAGCGGTGCACCGCGGGGTTGAAGACCACGTCTTGCCAGAAGGCCAGTTTGGCGTCGACCGACTGGGGCAGGTCGTAATCGTAGAGCGCGCTGAGGAAGAGCGCCCGCTGGCCGATGCGGGACATCAGATAGATCATCTTCAGGTCCTGCTGGACGATGCCCGTGACGACCAGCGCATGATAGGCGGCCTTGTCGTACGCGGCCAGCAGCAGCACCTGATGGGCCAGGGTCTCCAGGGCCCCCGCATTCTGGCAGTACTTGCCGGCTTTCAGCAGGCTGTTCAATTGGCCCTGCAGCCGGGCCAGCACGCGGGCCGGATCTTCCCCCTGCACCGCCTTGTAAGTCAGTGCCTCGGCATCTCCCCCGCCCTGCAGCGCGGAGAGGTCCTTCTCCGGATCGGCGGTGGCGGCCGAGGGTTGCCCGGACTCCGCGCCGGCTTCCTCGGATTCGGCGCCCCCCGCCGTGCCGTCCTTCTGGGCGAGCCGCACCTTGAGCGGGTACACCATCAGGCTGATGTCCTGGGCCAGCGTGCCGGTGGCCATCACCCGGCCGTCGCGGCTTACGGCCAAGGCGACGATCTGGTTGCGGTCACCGGACACCGTGCGGAGGAACCGGCCGGTCTGCATGTCCCAGAGCTTGACCGTCTTGTCCCGGGAGATGGAGACCAACGCCCGGCCGTCCGCCGAGAACTGGATGCCGCTGACGATGAAGTCGTGCCCCTTCAGGTCATAGGTCAGGGTGCCGGCCTTGTAGTCCCAGACCTTGATCGTGCCATCGTCGGATGCGGAGGCCAGCAGCTTGCCCATCGGGTCGAAGCGCACCTGGGTCACGCCGGTGGCGTGGCCGGTGAGCGTCTGCACCAGCTTGCCGCCGGGGTATTCCCACACGCGCACGGAGGCATCGTCGCTGCCCGTCGCGAACATCTGCCCGTCCGGCGCGAAGTCCACGGCCTTGATCTGCCCGTTGTGGCCCTGGGCCTTGCGCACGGGCCGGCCCGTCACCAGGTCCCACACGATCCAGGTCTTGTCCGACCCGCCGGAGACCAGGGCGGCGCCGCCGGGATGGTAGGCGACGTCGTTCACCTTGCCCGTGTGGCCCTGGAGCCGCTGGATGACGCGGCCGGAAGCGAGGTCCCAAATCTGCACGAAGCCATCCGCCCCGCCGGTGGCAAAGCTGCGGTCATCGGGCGCGAAGCGCAGCACCTGCACCTGATGGTTCTCGGCGTTGTAGCTCTTCACCTCGGTGCGGGTCGCGATGTTCCACAAGCGCAGGGTCTTGTCCAGGGAGGCCGAAAGCAGAAACTGCCCGTCCTTGGTGAAGTCCAGGGCGATCAGGGAATGGGTGTGTCCCGAGAGCGAGGCCAGGAAGGCTGACTTGTCCAGCTTCCAGGTGCGCACCTGGTCCTTGGCATAGGCCGCAACCAGCCGCCGTCCGTTGCTGCTGAGCTGAATGCCGGCCACGGGGCCGTCCACCAGCGTCAGATCCTGCAACACCTTCTGGGTGTTCACGTCCCAAATCTTGATGGTCTCATCCAGCGAACTGCTGATCAGCCATTGCTGATTGGGATGGAAGACCATCCCGGTGACCGCCCGCCGGTGGCCCACCAGGGTCGCGATGTCCGGATTGTCCGGCGGCTTGGCCTCCCAGCGCCAGAACTTGATCACCGAATCGGCGGAGGCGGAGGCGAGAATCTCGGGCTTGAAGTGGAACGCCAGGGCCGTGATGGCGCCCAGGTGGCTCGTGAACGCGGCCTTGGGCCGCCCCGTGCCCAGATCCCACACCTTGACGGCGCGGTCCTGCCCCCCGGTGGCCAGGGTCTTGCCGTCCGGATGGAGGGCCAGGGCGGTCACCTTCCCCTGATGGGCCGCGAGGGTGCGCGTGATCTTGCCCGTTTCCACGTCCCACACCAGCACCTTGCCGTCCGCCGTGCCGCTGTACAACACCTTGCCCTCGGAGTCCGAGAGCAGCACGGTGATGACCGCGGCGGCGCCCTGCAGCGACTGCACCGGCTGGCCTTTGGCGATGTCCCAGATCTGGATGGTCTGGTCCTTCCCGCCCGTGAAGATCTGTTCGAGCTTGGGATGATAAAGGGCGGTCTGCGCCTCGTGCTCGTTGGTGCGCAATTCCTTCACCAGCCGCGCCGATTGGGTCTCCCACAGGCGCAGCGCGTTGTTTTTCCCCAGCGTGACCACGTATTTTTGGTTGGGGGAGTAGAAGGCGGCGAACACCTCCCCCTTGCTCAGCTTGAGCGTGTGCTCGATGATGAATTCATCCTTGTCCGCCGTGGACTGCGCCCAGGCGGGCGCCGGGCCGCTCCACGCCACGGCAAGCGACAACAGGGCAAGCGTCAACTGGGCAAGCGTCAACTGGGCGATCGCCCGCGCCGCGCGGGTCCAGGGGCGCGCCGGGCCGTGCAGGCGGAGGTTGAGGGGACGGGTACCGAGCATGGTCATCCGGTCATGGAGGGGCGCCGGCGCGATTGTTCACCTGGATACTGGACCCGCCAGGACCTGCGACCGGCGGCGCGGGATACGGGCGCGCAGGGGGTCACATGGCGAAAGGCGGAAAATCGCGCTACGCTCGCTGCCGACGAGTGCCGGGCACGCGGGCCCCTGAATGGACCCCGGCGCCACGGGAATTGGACTCAACTTGACAGGCGTAATGCGAAAATCGGCCCATCGGATCACCCATTTCACCACTCCGCAGCCCCAACAGCAACCTCCTGGAGCCCGTTCCTAGGCGATGGATTCCCCCTTTAATATCCGCAGCCTGCCCATTTTCAAGCGCTTCGCGGAGTTGCGGAAACGGCTGTTCATCGTGGCCGCCGCCTGGGTGGCGCTGCTGCTGACGGCCTGGGGGCTGAGCGAGTACATCATGGCATTCGTGGAACGCCCCCTGTTGGGCCACGCCAAGCTGCAGTTCGATACCCTTACCGCGCCGTTCATTACGCATTTCAAGGCATCGGCCTACACCGCGGTGTTTCTCGTGCTGCCGCTGGCGTTGCTGGAGGTCTGGCTGTTCGCGCGGCAGATCTTGGGGAAGCGGGAACAGCGCATGATTTTCCCCTACCTCGTGCTTTCCTACCTGTTGTTCGTGGGCGGGGCGGTCTTCTGCTACCTCGTGCCGTTTCCCTTGGCGGTGGACTTTTTCATCAACTTCGACCCGGAAATCCATCCATCGCTGCGGGTGGACGACTATCTCACGTTCGTGCTGCGGCTACTGATTATCTTCGGGCTGATGTTCGAGATGCCGCTGGTGAGCCTGCTGCTCACCCGGTTCGGCATCCTGACGCCCGAACTCCTCGCCAAGCACCGTGGGTATGCCGTCGTGCTGCTGTTCATGCTGGCGGCGGTGTTGACGCCGCCGGACGTGCTCAGCATGATCATGCTGGCGGTTCCGCTGATTGGCCTGTACGAGGTCAGCATCCTGGTCTCGCGCCTGGCGCGGCGCCGCCACCCGGAAGCTTCCTGATGGCGTCTGACCGCATCTGGCTTCGGCCCTGGCCTCCGGGGCGAACCGCCGCCACCCAACCCTGCAACCCGTAACTTCCGCCGCAATGAGCACGACGCCCCCGGAACTGGACCCCGAACAGCAAGAGGCGCAGCGCCTGGGCCTCAACGACCCCAAGATGCCGCTGATCGAGCATCTGACGGAGTTGCGCAAGCGCGTGCTGATCGTCGGCGGCGCCATCGCCGTGCTGTTCATCGTCGGCTGGCCCTTCAGCAGCCAGATCATGTGGGTGATTGAGCGCCCCATGCTGCGCTTCACCAAGCCGCAGTTCGATACGCTGATGGCTCCCTTCATGTCCCACATGAAGGCCACGTTCTATGCCGCCCTGTTCCTCACCTTCCCCCTGGCGCTCGCCCAGCTTTGGCTGTTCGTGAAGCCCGCCCTCTACAAGCGGGAGAAGCAGTTGATCTGGCCGTTCCTTGTGTTTTCGTACCCGCTGTTCGTCGGCGGGGGAATGTTCTTCTACTTTGTCGTGTTTCCGGTGGCGGTCGAGTACCTGATCACGTTCGATCCCACCCTCGTGCCGTCGCTGCGCATTGACGACTTTCTCTCCTTCACCGTCTCCATGCTCTTCATTTTCGGGCTCACCTTCGAGCTGCCCCTGATCGCGCTCCTGCTGACGCGCATGGGCATCCTCACGCCCCGGATGATGAGCAAGTACCGCCGCTACGCCGTCGTCATCATTGCCATCGCCTCGGCCGTCATCACGCCCACGCCGGACGTGATCAACATGCTGCTGCTGATGGTGCCGCTGCTCGCCCTCTACGAGGTGAGCATCCTCATCTGCCGCGTGGTCAAGCCGCTGCCCAAGCCGGAGGAGCCGCGGAAGTAACGCGCGGAGTGTGAATCGCGCGGGACCGCGGAGACTTGGCTGGTACCGCCCTTGACAGCTTCTCCCGTTCCACTACAGTTTGATCGACGTCAATCAACATTGATGAATCTCACCCGCTGGTCGAGGGATACCCCATGACCCGCTTGGCCCCAAACGAACCTCGTACGGTACGCCATCTGGCCCTCACCAAGGTCCGCGTCAATCTAGGCGCCGTGATCAAGCGCGTGCGCATCAACAAGGAGTACATCATCCTGGAGAAAGACGGGCTTCCCGTTGCCGGCCTGATGGACATCGACGAGTTTGAAGACTTCCTCGATCTGCATGACCCCGGTATCAAGCGGCATATTGCCGCAAGCGTGAGAGAGTCGCGGGCCGGGAAGACCCGGCCCGCCGACGATCTCTTGGCGGAGCTCCGCGCCGCGGATGCACGCGAAAGACGGCCACTGCGGAAAACGCGGAAGCACACGCGGGTATGACGCCGGGGTTTACCGTCCGGACAACCGGCCATTTTGACCGCCTTGTCCGCGCGCTTCGGAAGCAACATCCGGGTGTGTTCACCGCCCAATTCGAAGCAGCGCTCGCGATTCTTCGGGAAGATCCCTACAACCAAAGTCGGCGCCACGACTATCAAGAAACTTCAAGGCGTGGCTCAGGGGGCAGGCTCGTATCGGCTTCGTTTGGGCCGCTGGCGTTTTCGCTACGACATTTTCGGGACGGAGGTCATGTTGCGGTGGTGCGGATTGCGCCGGGAAGACACGTACCGCTGAGAATGGGCGCCGCTCTGCCCGCAGCCTGACCTACACCGCCGCCGGCGCCGCCATCGGCTTCGCGCGCACTTCCGTGGCCAGGGGCTGGAGGTCCTTGCGCTGGGTGAGGTCCACCAGCGTCTGAGGATCAACCGCGGGGACCACGGTCTCGTGAGTCTTCGGATCCTCGTACACGGTGACGTTGCAAGGCAGCAGCAGCCCGATGTCCAACTCCGCGCTGAGGGCCTTGAAGGCCGGCGAGGATGAACGGGTCCAAGTGGCTTACGGCTTTGGACTCGTGTAGGAAATGCAAGGGGAACCGATCGGACCCGTTTCGGCCGTCCATCCGGGATGAAATCACCAGTTCTCTGCTGTTCGGACTCGTGGCATGCGAAGGAATACCCATGAAGACTCGCGTTCTCGTTCTTGGAGCGGGTTTCGGAGGCCTCGAGCTGTCCACCCTCTTGTCGGAGGCGCTCCCGGACGAAGTCGAGGTGACCCTGATCGACAAGAGCGACGCGTTCGTCTTCGGCTATTCGAAGCTCGACGTGATGTTCGGCCGGACAACGCTCGATGCGGTGCGCCTGCCGTACCGCGACTTCGTGAAGCCCGGCGTGCGCTTTCTGCAGCAAAAGATCACCGCGATCGATCCCGGTGCGCGGCGCGTCACCACCGACGGCGGAACCCACGAAGCGGACGTCCTGGTCGTTGCGCTCGGCGCCGACTACGACCTGGACGCCACACCGGGACTCGCCGAAGGGGGCAACGAGTTCTACTCCGTGGCCGGCGCGGCACGACTGCGCGAGGTCCTGCCCAGGTTCTCGAAAGGCCGGGCAATCGTCGGAGTCAGCGCGGCGCCGTTCAAGTGTCCGCCCGCGCCGAGCGAAGCCGCGCTGTTGCTGCATGACTACCTCACCACGCGGGGCATTCGCGGCGCTTGCGAGATCGCCTTTGTTCTTCCGCTCTCTAGCCCGGTGCCCCCGTCGCCCGAGACGTCCCGGGCGCTGGTCGCCGCCTTCATCGAGCGCGGCATCAAATTCATCCCCGGCCGCCGCGTGAGTTCGCTCGACCCGGGACGCCGGGTCGCCGTGCTCGACGACGGCAGCGAGCTTCCTTACGACCTCTATTTGGGCGTTCCGAAGCACCGCGTTCCTGACGTGGTCGTGGCCGGCGGCATGGCCGAGGACGGCTGGGTGCCCGTGAACCCGAAGACGCTCGAGACGCGCTTTCCCAATGTGTACGCGGTCGGTGACGGGGCCAATACCGGAACGCCGAAGGCGGGGGTTTTCGCCGAAGGCGCGGCGCGTGCGGTCGCCGCTGCGCTGATCGCGCGCCTGCGGCGCAGTGGGGAGGCCGGGGCCTACACGGGGGCGGGCACCTGCTACATCGAGTTCGGTGCCGGCCGCATTGGCCGCGTCGATGTGGACTTCTTCTCGGGGCCTAAGCCGACCGGGACCTTCCACGAGCCATCGGCCGCCCTGCGCGCCGAGAAGCAGCATTTTGGGTCGAGCCGGCGCGCCCGTTGGTTCGGCCTCTGAGAAGCACGGGGGTATGGCTGGTGTCCAACCATCGATACCGCTTCCAAGGAGACTGCAATGAAATTGGCTGAATCTTCGCTCGGACCGGCTTCGCCCACTTTATGAACAGCACGGCCGGCCGCATCGCTCGCATCGGCCCCGCGATCGTCCTTTCCTGGTGCGGATTGCGCCGGGAAGACACCTACCGCCAACGGCGGTCCGTCGCTCCGTCCGCAGCCAGATCTACACCGCCGCCAGCGCCGCCATCAGCTTCGCGCGCACTTCCGTGGCCAGGGGCTGCAGGTCCTTGCGCTGGGTGAGGTCCACCAGCGTCTGAGGATCGACCGCGGAGACCACGGTCTCGTGGGTCTTGGGGTCCTCGTACACGGTCACGTTGCAGGGCAGCAACAGCCCGATGTCCAATTCCGCGCTGAGCGCCTTGAAGGCCAGCGGGGGATTGCAGGCACCCAGGATGATGTAGCGGGTGAAGTCCTGGTCCAGCTTGGCCTTGAGCGTCTTCTTCACGTCGATCTCGGTCAGGATGCCGAAGCCCTGCTCCTTCAACGTGGCGGTCACCTTCTGCACGGCCTCGTCGTAGCCGAGCGCAACCTTGCGCATCAGGCCGTAGTGGGCGGCATTCGATTGGACGGCGCTGGCGCCGGTGCGGCTGGCGGTGGCGGGGGTCATGCTGGCTCCTCGTGGTTGGGGTATCGATCCTTGCGTCCCTATCGTAATACTCTACCCCAGGGGGGCGCGGATTTCCGTGAGCAAGTCACCCGCCGCCGGGGGCGCGATCCGGCGGAAGCAATCGCGCTTCCCGGGGTCAACGCCGCGCCGCCCGGCTGCGAAGGTCCGGGCAGGCGAGGGCTTTCCGGGGAGGCCCAGGGCAACCGCATTCTCGGAAAGACCGCAAACACTTGCCCGGTAGGATGGGCCTCCGTGCCCGTCCGCGCGTGCCCAGGCGGGCCTGGAGGCCCTCCGCTACCCGCTTCTTCTGAAGTCCGATCGAGAATGCTGTTGCCCTGAGGTGAGGCCCCCATTCCGCCGATAATTCCGTGACCCGTTCGCCGCACAGGGCATGAGCCCGCGCGAAATGGGCTTTCGTTCGCACCCGGCTCGGCGGTAGTCTGCACCCATTGGGTGAGACTTTGCCGGGGAGGGTGCGATGGTGATTGAGAAACGCCTGCCGTTCGAGTTGGACGACAAGATCGACGAGACGTTGACCACGGCACACGCCGGGATTCCGCTGCTGGCGGAGCTGTTTCGAGCCTGCGGCGCGGCGGATGTGATGGAGCGCGTCGCCTCGCCCAAGCAGCGCGACCGGGGCCTGAAAGCTTGGGAAATGGCGGAGAGTTTTTTCTCGCTGTGGCTGTCCGGGGGCGAGCGTTGCGAGGATCTGGATCGCTTGCGCGAGGATCGAGCCTTGGCGCAATTGCTGGGCCACGATCTGCCCGCCGCGCGGACGGCTCGGAGTTTCCTGGAGAGCTTTCACGCGGAGGACTTGCCGCTCTTGCAAGCGGGCGAGCACGCTGTTGTCCCCGGCGAATCCGCCCTGTTGGAGGGGCTTGCGGCGGTGAGCGGACAGGTCGTGCGTTACCTGCAGCAACAAAAGCCCGCAACCCAAGCCACACTGGATGTGGACGCTACGATCCTGGAGTCCGACAAGCAAGCCGCGCAGGCCACCTATGACGGACGGCGCGGCTATCAGCCCGTGTTTGTGCTGTGGGCCGAGCAAGACGTGATCGTGGCCGACGAGTTCCGCGATGGCAACGTGCCCGCCGGTTCGGGCAACCTGCGCGTCGTGCAAAAGGCTGTGGAGGCTCTTCCGCCGGGCGTTGAACAGATTCGGCTGCGCGCAGACAGCGCGCTCTACGAGCATGCGCTGTTGGACTGGATGGCCGGGCAGGACATCGGATTCGCGGTGAGTGCGGACATGAGCCGTGAGTTGCGCGCTTTGATCGAAGCCTTGCCGGAGACCGATTGGCGAACGGACCGCGAAGAAACCGGCGCGGTGCGCCAATGGGCCGAAGTCGCCTTCGTGTCCGATGAGCAACGCTCCCGCGAACCGCATCGTTACCTGGCGATCCGCGTCCTGAAGAAGCAAGGCTCGCTCTTCGCCGACGGCAGTGACCGTCGCCACTATGCCGTCGTCACCAACCTGCCCGGCGATGGACTGGAACTGCTTCGCTGGCATCGCGGCAAGGCCGGCACCATCGAACACGTCCATGACATCCTCACCAATGAACTGGCCGCGGAGGCTTTGCCCTCGCAGAAGTTCGGCGCCAATGCGGCCTGGGTGCGCTTGAACGTCATCCTCTACAACCTGCTCTCGGCCCTCAAGCGGCTTACGCTACCGGCCGAATTGCAGACCGCCCGGCCCAAGCGCTTGCGCTTTTTGCTCTTCAACACTGTCGGATGGGTCATCCACCATGCCCGCGAAACCCTCCTTCGCCTCGCTTCAACCCTCGCCCGGCAACTTTTCGACGCCGCACGGGTGCGAATTCACCGTCTTGCGCCACCCTTACCGGCGGTTTGAGGAAATTCCGGCCGCCTTGCCGCGTTACCGTCGTTCCGGTAGCGTGTCCTCATGCGCAGCCCGATCCCGTTCGACACGCACGCCTATGTCAAGGACCTGGTCGCCGCCGGGGTGCCGGAGGCTCAGGCCGAGGTGCACGCCCGTGTCTTGGCGGACTCGGTCTTCACCACACTGGCGACAAAGGAGGACATTGCTGCGCTCAAGGTGGACCTCGCGGCGCTGGAAGGACGGTTGGACGTTCGTTTCAAGGACTTGGAACAACGCGTTGACCTGCGCTTCAAGGAACAGGAAGCCCGCTTCGATGCTCGCCTGAAGGACTTGGAACTCCGCCTCACCCTTCGTGTGGGCGGAATGCTGGCGGCATCGGTGGCCGCGATGGCTGCCCTCGTCAAGCTGCTGTAGCTCGCCCGAATTGGGAGACCGGGGCAACGGCAAGTCGCTCCCGCTACTCCCGCCGCATGAATTTCTGGAACGCGTGGCAGGGCAGCGGCGCGAACTTGGCCAGGGCGCCCGAGGCTTTGACCACTTCCCCCACGTAGAAGTCGCCCCGGGAATCGACCCAGATGCCGTGGGGCGCGATGAAGTTGCCCGGCAGCAGCGCCTGCTCGCCGCCAATCTGAGCCATGATCTTCCCGTCCGGGTCGCACAAGGTCACGCGGGCGTAGGGCGTGTGTCCGGGCGGGGGCGCTTCCATGAAGCGGTAGTGGGGCGGGGAGACGTTCGCAACCTGGAAACCCAATTCCGCGATGTAGAGCGTGTCCTGCCCGTCGATGAAGAGATCGTCCGGGCGATTGACCCAGCCCCATTCCCGCAGGAATTCGCCTCCAGGCGTGAAGACTTGGACGCGGGAATTCTCCCGGTCCGCGACATAGACCTGCCCCGCGCTGTCCACCGCGATGCCATGGGGCAGATTGAACTGGCCCGGCCCGCTGCCCGGCTCGCCCCAGGAGAATTGCCACGTGCCGTCGGCGGCGAACTTGTGGACGCGCGCGTTGCCATAACCGTCGGCCACGTACAGCTCGCCGGTGGGCAGCACGGCGGCGTTCGTCACGCGGTTGAAGGGTCCGGCGGCGCGCTGCACGGGGGAGACGTTTACCTCAAAGCCCGTATCCGTCGCCTGCCCGGACCGGCCCAGGGTCATGAGCAGCGCCCCGTCCGGGGTGAACTGGCGCAGGGTGTGGTCGCCGCTATCCGCCAGGTAGAGTCGATCCTGCCGGTCGATGCAGATGCCGTGAGGCGTCGTGAACGTGCCCTGACCCCAGGCGGTGAGGAACCGGCCCTCGCGGTCGAACACGATCACCGGGAGCTTGCCGCGGCAGAACACGTACACGCGGTCCCGCGAGTCCACCGCCACGCCCGCGACCTCCACGAACGCCATCCCCCCGGGCAGGCGCTCCCACCCTTCCAGTACGTCGAACTCGAGCCGATGGGGTCCAGTTGCCATGGCAAATCCCGGCAAGATGCGCGTTGAAAGAACGGATCGGGAACCGCTCAGGAGGAAATGCCGAACGCCGCCTGGAGGAGGTGGGTGCGTTGCTCCACTTCGGACCAGAGCCGGCCGCCCGTGAGCCCGCCATCGACGACCAGCGCGTGGCCGTTGACAAAGGAGGACTCATCGCTGGCGAGCCACAGGGCGGCATGGGCGATGTCCGCCGGGAGCCCGGCGCGGGGTATGGGCTGGCCCTTGGCGAGAATCTCGCCCATGCCCGCCACGGTGCGGTCGGCGGCGGCGGCATCCAGGCCCAGCGCTTTGCCGAAGATGGGCGTGGCGATGCCGCCGGGGCAGATGCAATTGACCCGCACGTTGCTCTCGCCCAATTCCATCGCCACCGAGCGCGTCAGGTGGATCACGGCGGCCTTGGCCGCGCTGTAGACGTGCGGCCCGAACCCGGTGCCGATGCCGGCGACGGAAGCGGTGGAGATGATCGAGCCCGCCCGCTGCCCGCGCATCACGCGCCCGGCGTGCTTGATGCCGAGAAAGACGCCGCGCACCAGCACGCGCATGGTCGCGTCGAACCCGTCCGCGGGGGTGTCGACGATGGAGCCGCGGACGCCGCTGAAGCCGGCATTGTTGAACATGCAATCGAGCCGGCCGAATTCCTTGACCGCGAACGTGACCAGCGCCTCGACATCGCTCTCCTCCCCCACGTCCGCATGGACGTAGCGTGCGTTGGCCCCCAGTGACCCGGCGAGTTGCCGGCCTTTCTCGTCTTGGAGATCGGCAATGACGACGGCTGCGCCCTCCTTCACGAACAATTCGACCGTGCCGGCGCCGATGCCGCTCGATCCGCCCGTAACCACTGCCACCTTGCCCGACAATCGACCCATGAGTTTCTCCTTCGCCTGTGCCCGCCGTCACTTAGGCCATATGGAGACCGCCGGCGGCCGCAAGTCAATCGCCGGGTAGCCGGTCTGCCTCCGCCCAGGGCGCCGCCAGGGCCACGGGGATCGCCGCGCCACCCACGCGCAGCACCAGCCCGCCGTCCCGCTCCTCCAGCCGGTCCAGCACCTGGAAGCGCGCGGGGTCTTCCAGGATGGATGGGAGTCCCTCCGGCTTGACCGCGCAGAAGAGCGCCTCCTGTCCGTTCATGCGCAGCGTTTCCACCCGCAGGGGTTCGGTCGTGCCGTCGTTGAGGCGCACTGCGGGGGCCGCGCCGCCAAAATCGATCGCCCGCACGCGATAGGGCGGGGACTCATGGCGGAGATAGCGGATCTCCGGATAGTTCACGTTGGCGTAGCGGATGAAGTAGCGCTCCAACTCCCGGTCAAAGCGCAGGTGCTGCAGGAAGAACCGCAGCACCCGCCCGGTGACGGGCTTGGGGCCCACTCGCCAGCGGCCCTGGGCGTCCACGTGCACGTCCTCGCCGAAGTACGGGCCCAGCGTCGCCACGTCCATGGGCACCTGGGAGAGCGCGCGGCCCTGGGTCTTCAGCGTCCGATACCACCCGCCGGGGAAGTAATTGCCCGCGGGCCAGTCCGGGGCCGCCAGGGCGGACAGGAAGCGCTCCAGGAAGGGGAAGAAATCCGGCTCGTACTCTCCCCCGGCGCGCAGGCGCTCCCGGCGCGCCACCGTGTAGGGCGCCACGAATTCCCCGCCGGTCAGCACCAGCACGTAGACCCAGCGGTCGAGCAGGGCGCGGCAGGCGGGGTCGATCACGGCGGCTCCAGGTTGTCGTCCGGTGAGGGTTTCGTTATAACCATAGCACCGCGCCAGCATACCGGGCGGTCCCGTCTCGCCAACCTTGGCGGCGCACCATGCGTTTCGCGCTTCGATTGGGCGGCTATGTAGTGGGTGGCGGCACGCTGCTGGCCTGGGCCAACCTGCCGGCGGGTGCGGTGCGCTGGGTTGCCATCCTGCTCTACATCGTGGCCGCCGCCTATCTGGACAACCTGCTCACCAGCCGGCTGGGCGCCCGCACCCGGCGCGGAGCAGTCGACAGCAGCGGCGTGGTCAAGCTGGACGCCTTCCGCGCCAAGCGCCGCGGCGCCGGAGCCCATGGCCATGGCCGGCCCGAGCGGCGTCCGCCCAGGCCGCTGTTCGACACGCCCCAGCAGAGCGAAGCGGAGGGGTTGCTGGCGGTGCTGCGGGCCAAGGGCCTCAATCCGATCATGGTCACCCGCAAGACGGCCGGTGCGGATTCCCCCGTGCTGTACGAAGTGCGTCTGCCCGAGCCGGAGCTGGTTCGGGCCAAGTCCTTGATATCCCAATACATCTCCGGCAAGTCACTCCCCCGCCACTAGCAGGCTGCGGAAGAAACCCAGGTTGAGGGGCGAACAACGACGAAACCGCAGATTCCGCAGATTTTTTTCAGACCTGCGTGGCCGTCTACACAGAGTCCACATAGAGGAATCAACGGGATAGAATTTCAAGCGGATTCGCTCCCCAGGCGGATCCCAGCGGAGGATGGGAATGCCGTCCGCGCTGCGTCGGCAACGCGCAAAGAAATCGGCGCTCAACCGTTCGGATCGAAAATCAATCTGCGTAATCTGCGGTTA
>JBGPEV010000020.1:0-13731 GCA_041482995.1 bacterium
GCGCTGGTGCCGACGTCAATTCCTGCCGCGATCGTCATCTCTGGCTCCTCCCCGGAAGTGCGCGGCCGCCCGTCCGAAAGCCGGGCAACGGCGCCGCTGCGTCAGTTGCGCGCGTCCCGCTGGGCGAACAGGCCGGCGCCGACGGCGCCGGTGTAGATCGAATTGGCGGAGATGTTCAGGATGCGCTCTCCGTAGTTCTCCTCGATCAATTGCTTGAGGGCCTTCACGGCCGCGCCGTTGTTGGCCACGCCGCCGGTGAACGTGAACTCGTCGGAGACCCCGCCGGAACGCGCGAGCAGGGACATCGCGCGCAGGATGATGGCCCGGTGCAATCCGTTGAGGATGTCCTCGCGCTTCTCGCCGTTGTTCAGCCGTTCCCGCAGTTCCGCCCCCGCGAAGACCGTGCAGGTGCTGTTGATGCGCACCGCCTTCTCCGATTGCAGCGCCAGCGGGCCCAGCTCCTGCACGCCCAGGTTCAACTCGTCGGCGATGTAGCCCAGGTAGCGCCCGCATCCCGCCGCGCACCGGTCGTTCATTTGGAACCCGGTGACGATGCCTTGGGCATCCACCTGGATCGCCTTGGTATCCTGCCCGCCGATATCGAGCACCGTGGCGGTGGCGGGAAACATGTAGTGCGCGCCCAACCCGTGGCAGAGGATCTCGGAGCGGATCTGCTCCTTGGGAAACGGCAGCCGCGCCCGGCCGTAGCCGGTACCGACGGAATTGACCACCTGCAAGGGCTCGTCCCGGGCCGCCCGCGCCGCGAAGGTGAGCGCGTCGCGCTGGGCCGGGCTGAGCTGGGGAAAAGCGGGGAACGTGCGGGCCAGCGCCTTGTCGATGTTGGACTCGAACGTCAAATCCAGCACTTCGTTTTCCACGCGGATGATGCACTTGTCGTAGATGCCGACCAGCAGTCCGTAGGTGACCCCGTCCGGCTCGGCCAGGCTATCGGCCAAGCGCATGTAGGCGGCGCCGGCCAGGTCGCGGAAGAAATCGGAGCGCCGCGAACTGCCCAGCGCGTACCAGGCCGGGGCGTCCTCGCCGATGCGGCTGAACAGCGTCTCCAACTTGCTCCGCAGGGCGGGTTGCACGGCCTGATAGCGCTTGCCGTCCGCCTCCCGCGCGGAGACTTCGGCCAGACTCTGCAACTGGGTCACGAATTGCTGGAGCCTGAAATTGGCATAGAGGGTGGGCAGAAACGTCTCCTGCGCCTCCGCGGGCAGGGGGCAGCCGTCCAACTGGCGGCGGTAGAGGCTGAAGCGCGTGTCGACGAACGCCTCGGTCTGGGCAATGCCGCAGGCGGTATCGTAGTTGCTGCGGCTGTTGGTGATGCCCTTGCCCAGCACGCTGGCGTCTTCGCCCAACACCACCGCCTTGGTGGTGGTGGAGCCCAGATCGATGCCGACGAACAGTTTCATGCCGCCCCCTTTCGCTTCTGGTCGAGCATCTGGAAGTAGGACTCCAGCCGGTTCTTGATGTTGGCGCCGGAGAAATAGCGGGGATCGACCAGATCGGACTCGATGAATCCCCCGGCCCGGCCCGTCCGGCTTTCCACTTCGCGCAGGATCAGCAATTGGCCCGCGGAAAAGGAGTTGCAGCTCTTGATGGAATTGATGAGGAACCCGTCGGCGTCGTAGTCCTTCACGTACTTGGAGATCAGCTTGACGCGGCTGGGCAGATTCAGGTTCGTGTAGCAGCCGAAGCAATAGTCGGCCAGCGATTCCAGCGGATGGTCCGCATCGTGGCGGAACCCCTGGTCGTACAGCCCGCCCACCTTGGAGTACGTGCTGGCCACCACCACCGCGCCTTCGTCGTAGAACATCTTCCAGAACTCGCGGAAGCTGGTCCAGTTGGGCGGCCCCTCCACGACGAGGCGGTACTTTTCCGCCGGCATGTCGCCATCGGGAGTCACCGGCCCATCGTTGCGGCCGGCGCGGGCTTCCACTTCCTGCCGCAGCAGCCGGTAGTATTCCACCGCCTCCGGCGTGCCCCGGAAGGCGCCGAAAATCGGGCCGATGTAGTAGACGCCGCCGAAATAGGCATCGATCGGGGAGGGCCGGTGCTTGGCCGCCTCGAACACGGCCACGATGTGGTCCTCCGCCTGGCTGGAGTAGCGCAGCATCTCCCGCAGCTTGTCGATGTCGAACTTTTGGCCGGACACCTGCTCGAGCTTGGGGATCACTTCCTCCTTGAGTTGCTTCACCATGTAGGCCCGCATGGAGTCCGAGATGAAGCCGTCGCCCTGATAGGGCGTGTGCAGCATGGCCACCGGCGCGTTGTATTCCTGCTGCAACAACTCGAACCACTTCATGAACGTGAAGCAGCCGGTGTAGGAGAGCAGCAGCAGGTCCGGATTGGGGATGCGCGTTCCGGACGGCCCGATGTTGCCGGAGCGGAGCATGCCGATGTCCGCTTTGACGTAGGTGCAGACGTCCTCCGAGTGCCCCAGCTTTTCCGCGTCCAGGATCATCTTCCCGGTGCGCTTGCGCATGGCGTTCTGCAGGGCGTTGATCTCCGGGTGGACGGGCAGCAGATTGTCGAAGCAGCGGATCAGCTCGTTCAGGTTGCCCGGGACGAACGTGTAGACCAGCTTCTTGCCGGTCTGGGAGGCCTCCTCCAGCGCCTGGTAGTGCCGGGCGATCATTTCCTTCTGGAGCACCATGCTGTGCTCTTTTTGCACGTCCGGTTGCGCGCTCATGCATGACCCCACAATTTGATGGAATCGGAGAACGTTCCCGTTTGTTCCTTGATCACCTGGAATTGGCCGGTGTTCTCCGAATACTTGAACTCGGTGTAGGGAATTCCGGCACCGTCCACGGCCTTGGCCAACATGGGCTGGTCGAGCAGGGCGGGGTCGCAGAAACTGGCCGCGCAGAAGACGACGCCCTCGCCCCCGCGGTGCTTGCAGACGCGCACGAGGGACTCGCCCTTGCGGCGGTTGCCGATGTACATGGAAGCCGTCTCCGGGCTGCGCTCCAGGAAGGCATCGGAGAGATTGGCGAGCGCGTCGCCGGTCTCCTGCACGGCCCCCTGGATCCAGCGCGCGCCCAGCACGAAGTCGTCGTCCACGATGTAGCAGCCCGAGCGCTCCAGCGCCCGGATCAGGCCCAGGGGCGGCTGCTCACAGAACGAGCCGCGCAGCACGATGCGGCTGTTGTCCATCTGCGGCCGCTCCATGCCCTGCAGCGCGGTCAGATAGTCCTCCATCAGGCGCGTGTGCTCTTCCACCGGCAGCACGTTGCCGGCGCGCAGCACCAGATAGAGCTCGAGGGTGGGCACCTGCCAGGGTTGCTGGGCGCGCAAGTCGTAGAGCCGTTCCACCAGGGCCCGGTTGGCGTTGTAGGCGCGGATACTGGCCAGCAGGCCGTCGTTGGTGATGTTCACTCCGCCCAGGCGCTCCATGTCCTCGCGCAGCTTCCCCAATTCCTCCCGGTAGAACTGGCCGCCCACTTCGCGGTCGAAGTTTTGCGGGAAATCCAGATAGCGGGCGTACTTTCCGGGGAACATGAGCTGCCACATCCCCGATAGGTTGCGGATGACGTCGCAGATGGAGGGGAACAGCATGCCGTCCAGCACATCCAGCTTTCCGCTTACGCCCAGCTCGATGGTGCTGCGGGGAATGTGGCAGATGTAGGACTGGTAGTAGGCATCCCCACGGATGATCTCCATGTCCCCGCCCATCAGGCCCACGGGGAGCATGCCCGCCGCATGGATCAGTTCGCGCGGCACGTAGATCGGCATGAAACCGATGGCGCGGCGGCCCGGCTGCAGGGCCTTCCATTGCCGCACGATGTTGAGGCTCAAATCGTCGTAGAGGTGCTGGCACCGTTCAACGATCGGCTCGACGCTCATCGTTCCCCCCATGGTCTGGCTCCGTTCAGCCCGGCGGCGCTGCCCCGCTCCGCCACCGGCGCACGTAGTGCCGGGTCTGGGCCGGGACCCCTTGCAGGTTGCTGGTACTGTAGCCAAGCCTTCCAGGGAGGTTCTTGATCTACGTCAGGTGCCGGCTTGATCTAGATCAAGTCTGGAACGAGGGGGGTGACCGCTGGAAAGGGCGATCGGCGCTGCGATCTCCGTCCACTGCGGGAGATCTTTTCTTAATTCCATTTCGCATACATCCGTGAAATTTTTTTGTGCTGTAGGGGCACGATATATCGTGCCCCTACGGCCGGTCGATAATTAACGATCCAATGCGAAATGGAATAGGGCAACCCTTCGCAAAGAACTGGTGCAGCCGGACTTCACCTCTCGCGGGCTCCGGAAAAACCTCAATTTGAAGGGCCAACAACGACGAATCCGCAGATTACGCAAATTACGCAGATTTTCCATCAGACCTCCCTGTCCGTCTGCACGGAGGCCACACACAGGGCTTGACGGGATGAGATTTCGAGCAAATTCGCTCTCCAGGCGGGTCCCAGCCGAAAATGGACTTGCCGTCCGCGCTGTGCCGGCAACGTGCAAAGAAATTAGCGCTCGGCCGTTTGGATCGAAAATCAATCTGCGTAATCTGCGCAATCTGCGGATAGGCAGTTTTTCCGTAGCCTGCTGGTGGAGGGTGGCGGGTCGTATCTCAAGGCGGGTCCGCATCCGGCTTATTCCATTTGCAATTCGTTCCGCGAACATTCCGCGGGGTAGGGGCGCAGCATGATGCGCCCCTACGGATGTCGTTTCTGAACCTTTGAGGTAGAAACCGGCTCAGGCGGGGCAACGCACGCTTCCAGGGCCTCCCAGGGCAGCAGGGCACACCGCACGCGGCTGCGATGTTGCCTGACGGCGGCCAAGGGGGCGAGGGTTGCCAGCGCCGGCGGTAGGACCGCCCCATCCTGCATCATGGCCCGGAAGGCCCGGCCCAGTTCGCCCAGGCGGGCCAACTCCACCCCCGCCAGCAGTTCGCTCAGCATGGACGCGGAAGCTTGGGCGATCGAACACCCCCGCACCAGGAAGCGCAGTTCGCGGATGCTGCCCCGGCTCAGGTTCAGAGTCACCTCCAGCTCGTCCCCGCAGAGGGCATTGGTGACCGCCGCGCGGGCATCGGCCGGGTCAAGGCGGCCGGAGTTCCTGGGGTGGCGCGCGTGCTCCAGGATTTGCTCGCGGTAAAACGCGCTATCCACGGCCGAACACGTGCTGGGCGCGGGTGACGGCCGCCGCGAGCCGGTCGATTTCGGCCGCGGTGGTGTAGGGCGCCACGCTGGCCCGCACCGTCGCCGCCACACCCAGCCGCCGCATGAGGGGCTGACAGCAGTGGTTTCCGGCGCGCACGGCCACGCCCTGTTCGTCCAGCAATTGCGCCACGTCGTGGGCGTGAATACCCTCCACTGCAAACGAGATCACGCCCACCCGGCCGGGCGAAGCGGGTGGCCCAAAGACCCGCACCCCCGGCAGTTCCCGGAGCGCGGCCAGCGTGCGCGCCGTCAGGTCCGCCTCGTGGGCCAGCAGTCCCGCCGGGTCCAACCCCAGCAGGTAGTCGATGGCGGCTCCCAGGGCGACGGCATCCGCCACGTTGGGTGTGCCGGCCTCGAAGCGCGCGGGGGACTCGCGCCAGGTGGATCGATCCGCCTCCACGACGCCCACCATTCCGCCTCCGCCCTCCACCGGCTCGAGCGAGTCCAGCAGCGCGCGCTTGCCGTACAGCACGCCGATGCCCATGGGACCCAACATCTTGTGGCCGGAGAAGGCGAGGAAATCGCAGTCCAGCAGCGCCACGTTCAGCCGGCGGTGCAGCACCGATTGGGCGGCGTCAACGAGCACCCGGGCGCCTTGGGCGTGCGCCCGGCGAATCAGCCGCTCAACGGGGTTCACGGTGCCCAGCACATTGGAGGCGTGGGTGATGGCCAGCATGCGCGTGCGGGCGCCGATGAGCCGCTCGGCCTCCGCCAGGTCCAGTTCTCCGCCGTCCGTCACGGGCACGTAGCGCAAGGTGGCGCCGGTTTCCGCCGCCACCAGTTGCCAGGGCACGATGTTGGAGTGGTGCTCCATCGCCGTCAGCAGCACCTCGTCGCCCGGGCGCAGATTCCGGCTGCCCCACGCCCGGGCGGCCAGGTTGATGGCCTGTGTGGTGCCGCGGGTGAACACGATTTCCTCGGGCGCCGCGCCGATGAAGCGCGCCACCTTGGAGCGCGCCTCCTCGTAAAGCGCGCTCGCTTCCTCCGCCAAGGTGTGCACGCCCCGGTGCACGTTGGCATTGTGCCGCTCGTAGAACTTGACGAGGCTCTCGATCACGGCGCGCGGCTTTTGCGTGGTGGCGGCGTTGTCCAGGTAGGCCAACGGCTGGCCGTCGATCATCCGCCGCAGAATGGGAAAGTCCCGGCGGATGCGCTCCACGTCCAAGGGGGGGCGGGTCATCGCTCAGTCGAATTGGCCTTGGCAACTCTTGTCGCCCGATCTGGGCACGGTCTTGAGCGATTGGAGCGGGCGGGCGGAGCGGCCGTTTTGACGCATCACCATCTCGCTCATCACACTGAGGGCGATTTCCGCCGGGGAGATGGCGCCCAGGTCCAGGCCCGCCGGGGCGTGGATGCAGCCCAGTGCGGCGGGGGCCTCGCCCTGTTCCCGCAGGTAGTCCAGCACCAGCCCGGAGCGCTTCTGGCTCGCCACCAGCCCGATATAGGCCGGGCGGCCCTCCAAGGACTTGTGCAGGGAGAGATGATCGCCCTTGTGCTGGGTGCAGATCACCACGAAGGTGGACGGGGTGACGGTCATCGCGCTGTAGTCCAGATCGCTGGTCACCAGGCAGGCGGCGCTGGGATACGCGTCACCCTGGGCCCCGGGGCTGTTCACGGTGACGGGCCAGCCCATCAGCGTTCCCAGGCGGGCCAGTTCTTCCGCGATGCGCCCGTGACCGACGATGAGCAGTTCCGGCTGGGTGGTCTCCAACGGCGAGGGCTGCGCCGGCGAGGGCAAGAGGCCCTTCACGTCGCGCAGCGGGCGGGCGCTCTTGTCCCGCGCGGATGCCAGCATCTCCGCGGCGATACTGAGCGAGACCGCTTCCGGGGTCTTGCCGCCCAGATCCAGCCCGGCGGGGATGCGCACCCGGGCAAAGGATTCCTCGGCGAATCCCTCCCGGTGCAACTGCTGGAAAACGCGCTCCGCCACCTCGCGGCGCGCCACCAGGGCCAGATAGGGGACTGCGCCCACCAGTCCCGCACGCAGGGACTCCAGATCGCCCTGGTGCTGGGTGGCGACCACCAACGCCTCGTGGGATGCCACGGCCACCCCGTCGTAGGCCTGCCGGACGACGCGCTCCGCCGTTGGAAAATGGGCGGGGTCGGCTTCCGGGCCGTGCACGGTGACCGCGTAGCCCAGATGACCGGCCACCAGGGCCAGGCTGCGCGCCAGCTTGTTCTGCCCTGCGACGAGCAGCTTCGGTTTGGGAAAGACGGGCTCGATGTACACGTCCATCTCGCCGCCGCAGGGCATGCCCACGCCCAGCACCTCGTCGTCCAGGTCCGCGGTGACGATCCGCGTGGCGTGGTCTTGCAGGGCGGTCAGGGCCTGTTCGCGCACGAGGGATTCCGCGCAGCCGCCGCCCACCCAGCCGAACACGTTGCGTCCGGCCTCGTCGATCAGCGCCTTGGAGCCGGGCTTGGCCGAGGTGGAGCCCCGCACGCGGATCACGGTGGCCAGGGCAAAGGGCCGGTGTGTGGCGAGCAGTTCGGCCAGCTTGGCGTTGAATTCCTGTTGCACCGCGGCCTCCCTTAAGGATTGGCGCCCAGCAGCCGGCGATAATCTTCCGGCGTGTCGATATCCTGCAGCACGCCGTCGCGCTCCAATGGCACCTCGATCACCGCTTCCGGATGGGCCTTCACCACGCTCTTGCACCCCCCGGCCGGCCCCCGCACCGCCAGCACCTCCGGCTGGAAGCGGACGGAGAACAGGACGGGATTGCCCCGCTGGCCGGAGAACGTCGGCACGACGATGGCATCCCGGCCGGCGCCCTCGAACCGGTCGATCAGCCGGTTCAGCTCTTCGCTCCCCACGCGCGGCAGGTCCGAGAGGCAGATCATCAGGCCCCGCGTGCCGGGCGAACAGGCCCGCACCCCGGCATGGATCGAGGTGGACATGCCATCGCGGTAGTCCGGATTGAAGACGATTCGCACCGGCAGTCCGGCCAAGACCTTCCGCACCCGCTCCTGTTCATGGCCGACCACCACGATGGTCTCGCCCACCCGGGACTGCATCACGGCGGTCACCGTCGCCCCGAGCAGGGTCGTCCCTTGAAAGGGCAGCAGGAGCTTGTTTTCCGCGCCCATGCGGGTCGATTCGCCCGCGGCCAGGACGATTGCCGAGATCATGGCGCTCATCCGGCCTTGAGGTAGCGGGCGGGATCGCCGTCAAACGTCCGTTTGCAGCCCGGGCAGCAGAAGTAATAGTCCCGGCCGGCGTGGTGGGAATGGGCCCGGGCGGTCTTGACGTCGACGGTCATTCCGCAGATCGGGTCCACCGCCTGGGTTGGCACGGCGGGCGTTTCGGCGGCGGCGCCCGCCTGAGCCGGCGCGAGCGCGCCGGTGCGGCGCAACGTCACGATCTCGGCCAGGATGCTCAGCGCGACCTCTTCCGCTTCCTCCCCGTGCAGATCGAGCCCGGCCGGCGCCTTGACTGCCGCGAGGCGCTCCGGCGCGATGCCCCGGGCCCGCAGGCCCTCCCGCACCGCCTGCCACTTCTTGCGGCTGGCCACGAATGCCACGTAGGGCCAGGGGGTTGCCAGCGCCGCCGCCAAGGCTTCCTCGTCGTATTCGCCCTGGCTGGCCACCACGAGGGCATTGAGGGGGCCGAAGGCGTAACCGGTCAAATCCAGGGAATCCAGCACTTGCCGCGCGCCGGGAAAATCCTCCGCCGGGGCGCCGGGGGCGAATACGTCTACGGCGTAGCCCAGATCGCCGCCCAGGCGGGCCAGGGCGCGGGCCACCGGCGAGCGGCCCAGCACGACCAACCGCAGGCGCGGCACTTCAGGCTTGATGAAGATATCCAAGGTTCCCCCGCTGAAGCAGGTCATCTCGAAGTGCGTCATGCCCGGCACGGCGGAGCCCGCGTTGGGGCTGATGCGGATCAGGCGCGGCTTTCCATCGCGCAGGGCGGCAAGGGCCTGATCGATCACCGTGGGTTGGGCACAGCCGCCGCCGATCCACCCGACGATCGCACCCTGGGCTGTGATCACGGCGGTCGCTCCCGGCCGGGCGGAAGTGGGCGCCTCGCAGCGTACGACCACCGCGGTCGCAAACGGCTGATCCAACGCTCTGAGCGCTTCGGCCCTGATCCGGGCGAGATCGGAAGACATGCGGATTCCCCTCAGGGGCCGCTCCCACGGCCATTTTTCCAGGCCATCATAGGCCCCTGGCGAAGTCAAGCAAGCTATCCACGGAGTGCGCGGGGGCGAAGACGTCGATCAGCGGCAGCGCCGCTTGCATGGCCGCGGTCACCGGCTCGTAACCCGGCAGCCCCAGCAGCGGATTGAGCCAAATGATGCGCCGGCACCGCCGGCGGATGCGGCGCAGGGCCGTGGCGAGCGCTTCGGGCGGACCGGCGTCCCACCCATCGCTCAGCACGATCACGTCCGTATCCGGCCGCAAGACGCGCCTCCCGTGTTCCTCGTGCAGACGGGCCAGGCACTCGCCGATGCGCGTGCCGCCGTTCCAGCCGACGGGCCGGGTCGAGAGCCGCTCCAGCGCCGCGGAGAGTTCCTGCTCGGACAGGGCGGGGGTCACCTCCACCAGGTCGGTGCTGAACAGGAACGAGTGCACGCGGCGAAAGCGGTGCTGCAACACGTACACCAGCCGCAAGAGAAAGAAACTGTACAAGTTCATGGAGCGGCTCACGTCCAGCAGCACCAGCAGGCGCGGCTTGCGGCGCTTGCGGCCGCTGTAGACCAGGTCCACCAACTCACCGCCGCGGCCGACGTTGCGGCGCAGGCTGCGGCGCAGATTCAGCTGCTCCTTGCCGTGCAGCGCCCGCAGGCGGCGCTTGCGGGGCAGGCTCATGCGCCGCCACAAGCGCAGGGCCAGTTGCTCCAGGTCCGCCACGCGGTCATCGGGCACGTCGGCGAAGTCCGTGCGCCGCAGCACGGCCATCGCGCTGGCGGCGCGCGACTCCCGCGCCTCCTCTTCCGCATCGGCCGCCTGCGAATCCCGGTAGCCCAGCGCCCGCCAGAGCGCTTCCGCGCCGGATTCTTCCTCCTGAGGCGCGGCATCCCGCTCCTGGGTGCCGGCGCCCGATTGCTTGCGGCCCAGCCAATAGGCGGTGAACAGCACCTCGAAGCGGCGGATATCCTCCGGAGACCGGGCCAGCAGGCTGCGCAGCCCGGCGTGAAAGGCGGGGAAGTCGCGGAAAAGCCACAAATCCGCAACGCGGCAAGCATCCGCGCTTTCGCGGATGCCAACCGCGAGGCCGCCGGCGCGCGCCAAGCGGCAGAACTCCGTCACCTTGGCCAAGACGGGGGTGGCCAGGGAGCCGGGCGAAACTTCAAGCACGTCAGGCGTCATGACCGCTCCCCATGGCCTGCCTATTCCGCAAGGCTCGTCAGCACATCGGCTCCGCGGGCCTTGAACTGCTGCAAGTCCTCGTTGGACTTGATCAGGCAGCCCAGCGTGGTATCGAGCGCGCCCGCTTCCAGGCGGGTAATTCCCAGGGCCAGCAGGGCCACCGCCCAGTCCAAGGTTTCCGCCACGCCGGGCGGCTTGCCCAGGTCCAGTCCCCGCAGGCCCTGCACGACCGCCACCACCTGGGTGGCCAAGCGCAAGGGAACGTCAGGCACCTTGCGCCGCAGAATCTCCAGTTCTTTCTCGAAGCTCGGATAATCGATCCAATGGTACAGGCAGCGCCGCTTGAGCGCGTCGGACAGTTCGCGCACCCGGTTCGACGTGAGCACCACGTGGGGAATGTGGGCCGCCTTGATGGTTCCCAATTCGGGGATCGTCACCTGGAAGTCCGACAGCAGTTCGAGCAGGAACGCCTCGAATTCCTCGTCGGCGCGATCCACCTCGTCGATCAACAGGACCGCCGGGCCGGCCTGGCGGGTAATGGCGCGCAGGAGCGGCCGCTCCAGCAGATAGTCCCGGCCAAACAGGTGTCGCTCCAGCTCCGCGGGTTGGCCTTCCTGCTCGTGCATCCGGATCGCCAACAGTTGCCGCTGATAGTTCCACTCATAGAGCGTGGAATTGACGTCCAGACCCTCATAGCACTGGAGACGGATCAGCTCCGTCCCCAACAGAGCCGCCATCACCTTGGCCACTTCGGTTTTGCCCACGCCCGCATGGCCCTCCAGCAGCAGTGGCCGGCCCAGGCGGCCGAGCAGGAACACGCTGGTGAGCAGGTCCCGGCCCGCCACGTAGCCCTGTGCGGTGAACCCCTGCTCCAGGGTTTCCAGGCTTTCAAAGAGATTCATGGGCGCTGGCGTGGGGAATAGGAAGGTTGTACCTGGGCACGTCAACGCAGGCGTCAGCCGCGCCGAAGGTGCGCCGGGCAGGGGGCGCGCAAGCGCGCCCGGCAGCGGCGGCGCGGAAGGCTAGTGGACTGCACTTGTTGACTCGGTCGTATTTGCGAGAGGCTTCGCCTCTCGCGCTCTCCAGCAGGGGGCAAGCCCCCTGCACCCGGATTGAATTGCCAAGCCGCTCCCGGAGCGGCTTGGAAACGAATTGGAGTCTGGGGCCCTCGGCCGCTGCGCCGAAGGCGCCAGAGGCGCTGGGGGTGCGGAGCAGCGCCCCGCGCTGTTCATCGGTACTGCCAAACCAACGGTTACACGCCGCTAGCTCTTGTCCTCGCGCTTGCCGATCAACCGCTTCAACGCGCCTTTCACGACGGCGCCCAGCACCTGGCCGAGCGGCAGCGCGTTTCCGCCGGCCTGGGCCGGCGCGGTCTGGCCGGCCGAATCGGCCTTGAGGTGCTCGGTAAAGGTGGCGGTGAACTGGGCGAACAGGGCCTTGGAAACGTCTTGGATCATGCGGGAGCCGAACTGCGCCATCTTGCCGTTGATGGTCATTTCCGATTCGGAGACCATTTCCGTGCCGCCGTTCGGCAGGCGGTTCAGCTTGCCTTTCAGCACCATCGTTGCGCTGCCAGTGCCCTTGACGTCCTTGCCCCGGCCCACGATCCGAATCTCGTGGGTGGCCGGGTCCAGGTGCTCGATGGCGATATTTCCGTCGAACTTCACGGAGAGCGGCCCCAGCTTCATCTTGATGGCGCCCGTGTACTCCGTCGGGCTCACCTCCGCCAGGATTTCCGCGCCGGGCATGCAAGGCGCAACCTTGCGCGGATCGCGCAGGAACGCCCACACGCGCTCGATGGGCTCATCGACCGCAAAGGAATTGTTGAGGGTGACTTGCATGGCTTCCGGAAGCAGGGCGGGAGCGGACCTGGATGCTGGTGCGCTCCCGCCGGATGTGCGCGCTACTGGGCGATCCCCTTTTCCTTGAGGATCTGCCAGACCTTCCACGGCGTCACGGGCATCTCGATATTCGTCACGCCCAGGTGAGACAGGGCATCGACCACCGCGTTGACGATGGCCGCCGGAGAACCCACGTTGGGGGATTCGCCGATCCCCTTGGCCCCGATGGGGTGATGGGGCGAGGGCGTCACCGTATTGCCCAATTCCCAATGGGGCGTCTCGACGGCCGTGGGCAGCAGGTAATCCATGAACGTGCCGTTCAGGATGTTGCCGCCCTGGTCAAAGCGAATCTCCTGCATGGTGGCGATGGCGAAGCCCTCGGCCAGCCCGCCGTGAATCTGGCCCTCGAACACCATCGGGTTGATCACCGTGCCGGCGTCGTCAACGGCCACGAACCGCCGCACCTTGAACTCGCCCGTCCCCTTGTCGATATCCACCACGGCGATGTAGGTGCCGAAGGGGAACGTGAAGTTGGGCGGATCGTAATAATACACCGCCTCCAGGCCGCTCTCCAGGCCCGGGGGGACGTTCGTGTACGCCGCAAAGGCGATCTCCGCCATGGTCTTGGCCTTGCCGGGTGCGCCTTTCACCTGGAACTTGTGGTCGGTCCACTCCAGGTCGTTTTCGCTCACCTCCAGCAGATAGGCGGCGATCTTCTTGGCCTTTTCCCGTATGCGGCGGGCGGCCATCGCGGTGGCGGCGCCGGCCACGGGCGTGGAGCGGCTGCCGTACGTGCCCAGCCCATAGGGGGCCGTGTCCGTATCGCCTTCCTCCACGGCGATGTTTTCCACCGGAATGCCCAGTTCCTCGGCGATGATCTGGCCGAACGTCGTCTCATGGCCCTGGCCCTGGGACTTCACCCCCAAGCGCGCCGTGACGGTCCCCGTGGGGTGCACGCGGATTTCGCACCCGTCGTTCATGCTCAGGCCCAGGATGTCGAACTGCTTGCGGGGCCCGGCGCCGACGATCTCCGTGAAGCTGGAGACGCCGATGCCCATCAACTCGCCCTGGGCGCGCTTCTCCGCCTGTTCCTTGCGCAGGGCCTTGTAGCCGACCTTGTCCAGCGCCACCTGCATGGCCCGGTGGTAGTCCCCGCTGTCGTACTCCCAGCCCGTGGCGGATTTGTAGGGGAACTGCTCCTTCTTGATGAAGTTCTTCTGGCGCAACTCGACCGGATCCATTTTCAGCTTGAGCGCCAGCAGGTCCACGGCCCGCTCGATCACGTACGAGGCCTCCGTCACGCGGAACGAGCAGCGATAGGCCACGCCGCCCGGCGCCTTGTTGGTGTACACGGCGTTCACGGACACGTCGGCGGTCGGAATGTCGTAGGAGCCGGTGCAGATCGAGAACAGGCC
>JBGPEV010000021.1:0-13686 GCA_041482995.1 bacterium
ATTGCGCCACGCCCGAGCCGTACGTGCCGAGCAAATACTCCGACCCGGTGATGCCGTAGAGGCCGCCCGTATTGAAGTCCCCGCTCGAGAGCACCGTGTGGCGGGGCGCCCAGGTTACCCCGTCATCGAGGGATTCCCAGAGGTACAACCCGTTGGTCAGCGCGGCGTTGTCGTACCCCGTCGCCCCCCACACGGTGCCCGGGACCGGCTGGAAAAATCGGCGCACGTTGTGGCCGGGGCTCACCGTCCAGGTGACGTTCCAGCTCGAACCGGCGGTCGTTGAGCGCAGGATGCCGCCGGACGTCACAGCGGCGAGGCAGACGCCGCTGTGCACCTGAAATATGCCGTGCACGGCAGCCGTGCCCGGGCCCAGCGAGGCCACGACGACGCTGCTGGACCCGCCGTCGGAAGAGCGCCGCAGCACCGATTGCGTCGAACCGGATGTCGGCGGCCCGCCGATCAGCACCTGCTGGGCATCCAGCGCCAGCAGCGCGGTGGCGTAGGGGCCGAGCGGCTGGAACGTGCCCGCGCCGTCGGTACGCAGGAGACGCCCGGAGAGACCCCCTTCCTCCACCGCCAGATACGCGCCGCAATTCACGGCGGCCAGGGTGCGCACGCGCAGGTTGACCGAGGAGACCTGTGCCTGGAACTCCCACAGGCGGTGGCGGGCCGGCTCCAGGTCAAACTGGAGCGTGCCTTCCTGCAGGTCGATCTCCTGGGCCGTGATGCGGAACTCCCGCGCCGTAATGCCAAGATGGGTGTGCGTGAGCGTCACGACGTCGCCGGTGGCAAGATGCAATCCGCCCGCGAGGGAAGCGCGCACAGTCACGGTCGGCCAGGGGTCGCGGTGGAAGCGCACCTGTTCCTCCGCGAAGTAGCGGCCATCGTTGCCGGTGTCGAACCAGACGCCCCGCGGACCGAAGCGGCCCGCCCGCGTGCCGTAGCGCGCTTGCGACTCCGAATGCACCTTGCTGATCTCGGAGGAGAAGCGGCCCGTGCCGGGGTCGAATCCCGCTTGGACCGTGAACTGGTTCACGAGCCGCGCCGGGTCCACCGTAAGGGCCACGTCCAACGCGTGCTCCAAGGGCAACTCGCCGCCGGCCGCGAACGGCCCGTGCAGATCGGCGAAGCGCAGTTGGGACTGGCGGACGCCGATCGCTACTGCGTCCAGTTCCGCCAGGTCCGCCAGCACTTGATAGATCTTCTCACCCGTGAAGTAGGCCTTGACGCGCACATCCCGCACCATGTCGGCGTCACGCCACGTCTGCCATGCGGCGAAGTCCAGGTCCGGGTTGGCGCTGCTCTGCGCCGCTGAAAGTCCGCCCCCGCTCGTAACGAGGTACCAGGCCAGGTCCGCCGGGTAGTAGGCGCTGGTGGTGTAGTCCAACCCGGCGGAGGTCGCGTCGCTGCCCAGCGCCAGGTCGGTGAGCCGGCGGGTCTTGCCCTGGAGCTGCAGGCGCAACTCCGCGCCGTTGGCCGAGAAGTCGGCGTGACTGGGCTGGCCCGTGTGCAACACCAGCCATTCGTCGCCGCTCACCGGATGGGTGAGCCCCAGCGCCAGTTCGCAGGAGGTGGTCAACAGGTCACCGCCATCCACGAGCCCGTTGAAGCGCCGCTCCATGTTGGAGAGCGTGACGGCCACGGTGCCCAGGTCGATGGTTTCCAGCCGGGTTCCCACCGCCGGCCAGCGCAGCACCCACTCCGAATAGTCGCTGCCGCCCAGCAGCAGCCGGCGCCGCGGCTCCAGATGGGCCTGGCCGGCCTGCTCCACGAACCAGCTCGTCACCGCCGCGGTCATGTGTTGCTCTCCACGAAGCGCGGGCGGATGCCCAGCCGGGCCAACTCATCGAGCGCGGGAATGATCCGCTCCGCCACCACCCGCCGCAGCTCCGCGCGGTCCATGGTGAGCAGCGCCTGGGCGGAGGTGGCGTTCTCCAGCACGTGCACGGTGAGGTTCTGCACCGTCATGTGGTCCGCGCCCGCCGCCCCGGGCTGGGTGCGCAGAAAGTCGGTCAAGTCCCGGTTCTGCTGCGCGCTCACCACCCGCTCGCCCTGATTGAGCAGAAAGGTCGCGTCGTCGGGCACGCTGGTCAGCCCGCCGTGGGCGACGTTGACCTGCCGGATGCGCTCCACGTTGGCCAGGCCCTGCGCGGTCACGGCGGCCGCCACCAGGAAGTTGAGCGGATAGGGCACTCTGGCAAGCGCGGAGGTGGCGGCGAGGTAGGTGTCGATCAGCGCCTGGGCCACGGCCAGCGTCTTCGCCGTCTGGGCCATGGCTTGGCCCTGGGAGCGCGCCAAGTTTTGCAACGATTCCATGAATACCATGAACTTCGCCAGGCGCAGGCCCGCCGTAAGGGCGTCCAGCGCGATAAGCTGCTGGGCACTTCGTTGCTCCTGATCCAACATGCGGGCCAACTGGCCCGCACGCTCCTGCCGCAGCCGCTCGCCCGTGCGCTGCTCTTGCGCCACGCGCCGCTCGTCCGCGTCCGCCTGCAGGGCAAGCAGCCGGTCGTTCAGCCCGGCGGTCGCCTGCTCCTGTTGCCCGGCCAGCCCTGCCAGGGTGGCGCCTTGGGTTTCCAGCAGGGCGGAAAGGTCGGACGCGACCCGTGCGGAAAACTCCGTCAGGGCTTGCTGCGCCTCTCCCGTCCGGGCGGCGACCCCGTCGGCGGCCGTCCCCACGCTGCCCAGGCTGCGGGCCGCCTGGTCTCCGGTCGCCTGCACCCGGCCGAACGCCTCGTCCAATTGATCGAATGCCGGGGAGAAGCGGTCCACTCCCTCGATGACGATGGCGATTTCCGTGGGCATGCGGTCTCCAGGTGACAGGGGTTCGGAAGGACAGGGCGCGCCGCTCCTGGCCCCGGCGACGACCGGGGCAGGGAAGTTCGATGCGGTGCGGCTGGGGCTCCTACGGCTGGCCGAAGAGCCGGTTCATGCCCGCTCCATGGGGCGGCCCCAGATTCTGCCGCTCGGGCACATAGGTTGGATCGAAGATCCAGGTGAAGCTGAAGCGCAGCATGGCCGCCGCGAAATACAAAGTAACTGCCCGCGTGCGCGGTCCGATGGCCTCCCCCGGAAACACGATGCGGGGATAACCCGTGACCCAGCGGAAAATGTCCGCCGAACTCGAATTGTTCGGGTTGAGCTGCGGCCACCAGAGGATCAGCCACTCCTTCATGAAGAACCCCTCGGCCACAGCCAGGGGCTTGAACTTGCGGCCGGCGTCGTCCACCAGGTAGATGCCCTCCGGCAGATACCAGCGGGCGTCGGCGATCTCCTTGCCGTTGGAGAGGAGCACCCCCTCGAACACGACATGGCCCGCGTGGAACTCCCGGAGACCGGCGAGCACCTTGGCCTGCTCCTCCGCCGTGCGGGCGTAAGCGATGCGGTTCGCCTCCTCCTGCTTTTCCTGGATTTCCCAGAGCCAGAGCGTCATGCGACTGCGCGGCTCGATCGCCTCGAACACCCCAAGCCCGTCCGGATTGCGGCGGGGCGACGTGGTGTATTCCTCCCGGAGCTCCTCGTAGGACAGCCGCCCGTCCACCTGGGCCGGGTGGCGCACGGTGACGGTGTCAGGATAGGGCGCGAACGGCCGCGTGGTGAGGCAGCCCGCGAGCAAAGCAGCCAGGGCCAGCGCACATCCGGCCCGGCGGATCGCCTCTCCCCCGGCAGCGCCGCTTGCGCGCCGCGCCGGCCGGCCCCTCACCCGAGGCGGAGGGGCGCCCCGCAGGGGCGGGGAGAGGTGAATCCGCGCCGCACGTCGCTCCGGCACCATCGACATGAATGTACCTTCCTCCTCATCATTGTCTTCTCTTGCTGCGCAGCCGTTCGGCGCGGATCGCGGCCAGTTCGTCCGCGACGATGCGGAACGCCGCGGCCTGGGGCCAGGGTTGTCGCAGCAGCGGCCCGCCATCGGGCCATTCAGTGCGCAGCCAGCCACCGTCGAGGGGCTGGTGACAGAGCGCAAACGTATCGATCCATAAGGCGCACGGGCGGCCGCCGGCAGCAGCGGAAGGCAGGGGCAATCCGGCCTCCCAGTGGCGCACCGCCCGTCTCAGTTTTTTTCAGCGGCCAGCGGGATTTCCGAGCGCGCCACCAGCCGGGAGACGATCTCTCCCGCCAACGGGATGAGCGCGGCCTCGTCGCACAGCGCGTCCAGGGAGGCCGGCGCCCGCTCGCCTCCCTGCACCAATAGCACGCCCTCCAGGGCGCGCACATGTTCGGGCAGGATGCGCCGCGCCACGGCCATCAGTCCCAGCCCCTGGGCGGGGGTGAGCCGCACGGGCGCCCCGTCGCGGCCGTCCACCCCACATTCCTGCCAATAAGCCAGCAGCTCGTGAAAGGCCCACACGCGCAAGGGCCGCAGCTCGTAGCTCACCTCCGGCCACAGGGCGGAGGTCTCGCGCCGCCAATCCAGGTTCAGTTCCATGGTTGAGTCTCATCCAGGCAGAGTCAGCAATCCCAATGCGGAGGATCGGTGGGGCGGGCATCCCGCCCGCCCACGTCGCGCTGGCGGCCGGGACGGCCGCCCCACCAATTGTGGTGGTCTTGCGTGCCATTGCCCAACATCAATAGCCCGCCTTCGTGTTGACCAGAGTCGCCCGCAGGGCATAGCCGGACGTGGTGTCGTAGACGCCCTTGGCGGAGAAGCCGACCTCCACCTGGCCCGGGCCGGACAGTTGCGGCGCGAATTCCAGGAAGCGCAGGCGGGGCACATCGAGCGTCAACCGCGCCGCCGTGCCAGAGGACGCCTGAGGACCGTCAAAGGTCAGCAGGAGCCGCTTTTCCGATTGGTCCAGGAATTCCTGGAACAGCACCTGGTCTTGCAGGACGAGCGTGCCTTCCACGGACACCGTCTGCGGCCCCTCCCGCACCACCCGGCGCGGGGTCTTGCCGCCGGAGAGCGTGTATTGGGCGGCGAGCTGATTGTCGAACGTCAGGGACACCTTGCGCAGATCGGCGATACCCTGCCCGGCGTAGCTGGCCGAGACCGCGTCCCACAGATAGGGCAGCCCGCCGGGATAACTGGGCGCGGCCGGCGCCTGCCGCGAGAGGCGCCCACCCAGCAGCGACGCCTTGGCGGACAGCAATTGCCCCTGGGCGATCTCCAGCGCCAGCGCGGTGGCCAGCATGTCGGAGTAAAGGAAGGCCGAGCCCACGTCCCGGTGGATCTGCACGGTGAGGGGCGGTACGGCAGCGAAGCCGTCCCAGTCCGCCGCTGCCGGCAGGAACTCGTGCACGTAGACCGAGCCTTGCAGCGTGCTCGTGGACCTGCCCAGCGCGGCCTTCAACAACGTGCCGATCTGGATGGGGTGGGCCTCCGTGCGCACCTCCCCTTCCACCTTGTGCACGCCCTCGTGGCTGGGCGATTCGGCCAGGCGGCTATACATGCCCGTTTCCACCAGCGGCTCGATGGATTCGGCGACGGACTCGGACACGAGCGGAACGAACGACAGGGAATTGGTGAGCGGGGTGCCCACGCTGTTCTGAAAGCACAGGCCCAAGTGGCCCAATTGACCATACGCCATGTGTCATCTCCCTTGAATGCGGACGCGCCGGCGGTGAAGGAGGGTGCAGGGTTGCGGCGGTTCAGGCCCGCAATTGCGCGCGAAGCACGACCTCGTTGGTGAACAGCCAGTTGTCGTTTTGCACGTCGCGCCGGAAGGGCGTGACGTCCAGTCCGGTCCAGATCAAGACCGTGTCCCCCAAGGTCGGATTCCGCCGCAATACGTCCAGCACGGCGAATTGGGCGCGGCTGAGCCGGCGCGTCGCGTCTTGCCCGGAATGTTGGCTGCCGTCCTGCACGTAGAGCATGAGTTCCAACTCCGCCTGCCAGGGCTGCGCACCGCCCAGGGTGTGGGGGTCGACGCTGAGCGGTCCCGGGTAGACGCCCACCCACGGGGTCTGGCTCAGGCTCCCGTTGAGCGCTTCGCCCTCCTGCACCGTGAAGCCCGAGGAGACGAGCACGGCGTCCCCGGCCAGCAGCCCCGTGACGGCGGCCGTCACGCTGTCCACGTGAATCATCGCAACGCTCCCGTGACGTGTTCCTCAGCGGCATCGAGCGCCAGGCGTCCGGCCTGTGGCGCACCGGGCAGGACGGGACGGCGGGGCACACCGCGGCCCAGTTGGTGGATGGCCGCGTAGGGCACGGGGTTGTCGATCTCGGCGCCGCCGGCGCTGGGCAGCACGGTGGTGCCCCGGGCCAGGCGGCCGCTATCGTACAAGATCCGCGTGCCCCGCCCCCGGCGGCGCCGCGAGGCCAGCGTGCTGGGGGACAACGCCGGCCAACCGGAGGGGAGGTCGTCCAGCAGCGCGCCCTCCGCGTCAAAGTTGCGCTCCGCCCAGCCGGTGATGGCGTCGCCGACGCGCCGGTGCAGCGCGGGAAAGTCCGCGAGCCGCTCCCGCGTGGCGCGCAGTGCCGCCCGCGCCTGGGCGAGCGTCTCCGTGCCTTGCAATTCGACCATGGCGCCTAGCCCTCCTCTGTCGACGACGATGCTCCGTCGGGGCCGCCCAGATCGAAGACGGCGCGGCAGCGGCCCCCATGGCTGGCCCAGACGGTGGACTGGGGCGCCTGGGCATAGAGCAACTCCCCGCTGCTGGTAATCATCGCCGCCTGCCCACCCGCCAGCGCGCCCAGGCGGGCCTCCAGGCTCTTGGCCAGCGCGCTGGCGTCGCCCGGCTCCTTGCTGCGTTGCAGCACGAGCAGATAGGCCAGGTCCAGCGTCAGATCGGTGGCCGTCAGGTTGTTGGCGCCGAACGGCAGGGCAAAGTACGGGCCGAGGGCGCCTTCCAGCCGCGCGGACGCGAACGGCAGCAGGTGGCTCGACACCTCCTCCGCCGGCAGCTTGGTGACATAGCGCGTGCTGAAGTCCGAATAGGTGGCGTAGATCATACGGGTCCTCCGGCTGCGAAGGGTGCACTCCGCCAAAGGGAATCTGTTCAGGCCGAGTTGGCGCGGAACAGCAGATTTCTCGCTTCGCTCGAAATGACCATGCGTTGTCGCCCCGAGTGCAACGAGGGAGTCTGCTGTTCGGCACCCATGGATCGGACCAATGGGGGCGCCCAGCCGGCCGCCCCCAACGCTCCACCTACGAGCTTGAGGTCACGTTGCTCAGCAAGAATCCCAGCGGCTTGGCGGTGATCGCCTCGTCCTGGTAGTAGCCGATCTCCACCTCGTCACAGTGGCGGCGGCTATCGTAGGGATGGCGCTCCACCTGCATGTTGGGCAGCCCCTCCTGCGCCCAGCGGAAGTAGTAGCCGAAGGAAGGCGACTCCAGGCTGGGTTGCTCCGGGGCGTAGTACACCACCACGTGGTCACCCCAGATCTGGGACAGTTGCAGCCCCTGGGCCTCCTCGGCCGTGTTGTACCAGGCGTTGCCCACCAGCACGCGCGCCTCGAGCAATTCCTCGATCTGCGCGGTGCCGGGATAGGCGCCGCCCGCCGCCGTGGCGGGATTGGCGGCGCGGTCGATCACGTGGGCATTGCGGCGGAAGTGCCGCCAGGCCGTGCCGGAGAACAACACGCGGTTGGGCCGGTAGCCCGTGGCCACCTCCACGTTGTCGATGGCGGCCATCACGTCCTTGATGGGATCGGACGTGTCGTGATTGGTCCACGCGGAATGCACCGCCGTGGAGGAGCCCACGTTGGCGGGGGACGTGATGCGGCCCGCCACCCGCACTTCCCAGTCGAGGAACAGGGCGTCCTGCACCCGCATCACCTTGCCCTCCTCGAACTGCTGGATGAAGATCGGGTCCGCGTTGGAGCGGTCCTCGATGGTGACGTCCGCCTTCAGCGCGAAGTTCTGGCAGAAGAAGGACGCGCTGGAAACGCGCGAGTGCAGCTTGTTGGCCTCGCCGCCCCGCGAGCGCCGCGTGTTCTCGCGCCGGAACAGGTCGTCCTGCTCGAAGATCACGTAGGCGTCCGACTGCCGCGCCACGGGCACGGTGGGAAAGATGCGGTCCGCGATGAAGCCCGCGGGCCGGTAGTTGATCGCCATGTTGGACAGGTGCTGATCGATGTGCAGCGCCCGCCCCTGCTGATATCCGCTCATCAGGCTGTCTCCCCGGAATCGCCCATGTAGGCGACGGTTGCGAAGTTGAAGGCCCCGGTGCCGACGGACCCGGAGGCCACGGCGGTGTCGAGACACCGGCCCACGATGTAGCTGCCCGAGCCCGCCTCGACGAAGTAGCCGGAGCCCGTGACGGTGAGGCGCTTGCCCTTGCCCACGGCGGCGCCCGCGACGAACTTGAGGATGCCGGCGTAGCCCAGGGTCAAGTGCTCCCCGGTGCGCCCGCCGAAGACGAGCACGCCGCCCGCCTCCCGTCCGTTCGCGGCATACTTGCCGTCGTCAATGGCGATCGCCTTGAAGAGCGAGCCGGCGCCGGGGGTCAAGTCGTCCAGATTCTCGCCCGCCGCCACCGTCCAAGTGAAATAGCGTCCTTCCACGGCCATGGTCATCCTCCCGAGTTGGGATTGAGGGTGTAGTCCCGGTAGGCCCGCGCCAGCCCGGGTTGGGTTTTGAGCACGTATTGGGCCGCCTGGCTGTAGGTCAGGTTCAGCTCCACCATCTTGCGGTTGGCCAGGGCCGCCAGCCGGGCGGAGGGGTCGCCCTCCTCTTCCCCGGCCGCCGGGTCGTCCGCCGCGAAGGCCGCCTCGCTGCCGATGGGCAGGGGCGCGTCCCGTTGCAGCAGCGCCTGGGCCAGCTCCCAGGAAATGCCGAGTCCGGCCGCGGCGGAATAGCGCTGGGCTTGGGCGTCCAGTTCTTGCGCCAGGCGCTCGCGCAAGGCGGGGGTGAGGCGGCCTTGCCGCACCTGCGCTTCGCAGAACGCGGCGGCCGCCCGGCGCGCGGTACGGAATGCCTCGTCCGTGCGGCGCCGCCGCTCCTGTTCCTGCTGCTGTTCGTGGCGGGCCTTGTAGGCGCGCAGTTCCTCCAGTTCGGCTTCCATCGGTTCGTCCTCCGTTTGTTCGGCCTCAGTCTGTTCGGCCAGAAGGGCCGCGGGGGGTGCATCGGACATGGTGGCATGCTCCGGCAAAGGGTGAGCTGCGGCCCGCAGGGGGCCCGTGAACGATTTCACCGCGTCGGCCTGCCAGGCGGCGCTGCCGGTCAGGTAGGCCGCCAGGTCCCGCAGGTTGGTCACGGCGGGCAGATCGGCCCCGAGCAGGGCGACGGCCTTCAGCACTTTGCCCAAGGTCTCGCCGCCCCGGCGCAGGTTGAAGTAGATCTCGGAGGACACGCGGCGGTAGCGGCCCTGACGGATCGCCTGGTACACGACCTCGGGCACGCCCGCGAAGGTGGCGATCAGCTTGCCGCCGGTGACGCGCAGCGCTTCCACCCAACCCAGCGCGGGATCGCCGTCGCTTTGGCCCGTCAGGGTCTGCCCCTCGTCATGGCCAAACTTCAGCGGCGGCTTCAGGTCGCCGCGCATCCGGTCGAAGTTGGCCGCGAGTTCGTGCAGGTCCTGCTCGGTGAAAGTGTCCCCGTTCCAGGTGCCCGTGCTGAAGATTTCCGCGTCGATGCGGTGGCCTTGCGGCGGGGTGTGCAGGGTTTCGGTCATGTGTCATCCGTAGGCCGGAGGTGATCGGTTGTGCGTAGGGGCATGGCCTGCCACGGCCCTACCGTTTCATTCCGAGTGTAGGGGCACGATCTATCGTGCCCTTACGCGTGGGGCACGATGCGATGGCCCCGCGTCCGTATCCTCTCCCTCGCGCTGCGCGCGGTCCCTCCCCACCCTGTGGGGAGGGACAACGGCCAACCCCCTACGCCGCGTCCAGCGCCGGGTAGCGCAACAGTTCCCGCGTGCGGCGCTCGTCGGCCGGGGTCTGACGGACGGTGCCGCCCGCCACCGCTTCGCGCCAGGCCTGGGCGAGTTCGCGTTTCTGCCCGTCCGTGAGCGGATCGAACCGGAAGCGCGGGGGGTCGCTGAGCCCGAAGTTCCACAGGGCCAGTTCCCGGAACAGTTGCTCGTTGAGCGTATCCGCCAACGAGTCGGCCAGGGCGTTGACCACGTAGAGGAACGCTTCCAGTTGCGTGCGGCTCTGGCTGTAGCTGCCGACGCTGCCCTGCTCGGAGAAGCCCAGCAGGTTGGGCACGAGCAGGGCGCGCGCCATGGCCTTGTCCCGCGCCGCCACGGCCCGCTCGAAGGCGTCGGTGCTGGGGGCGGTCACCATTTCCAGTTCCACGCTGGCGGGCGTGATGACGGACGTGCGCGCGTTCAGGTTGCGCATGGCCCGCTTCAGCTCCTCGTGCTCGGCGGGCGTGAGCGGCCCGGAGATGCGGCCGTGGATGAAGCCGGAGGCCATGCGCTCCAGGTAGATGTTCCAGAACTTGAGGATGTTCTCCTTGGCCCACCAGTGCCGGTGGCACTCCTTCAGGTCGGACTCGCCGTAGTGCGGATGCACCTCGGGCTTGTTCACGTGGCGGATGAAGCGCTCGGGCGGCAGCGACACCTGCTGGGCGCCCTGTTGCTGCAGCAACTCCGTCAGATTGCCGTGGGCGTCCATCACCAGCGTAAAGGAGGCGGCCGGGCGCAATTTGAGGGCGTTCAGCCCCCACCACCCTCGCCCTTGCCACTCGGCCGCCTGGTACACTTTCTCCAGCACGCTGAAGCCGTGCACCTGACTCGTCATCAGGGCGGCGAGCGCCTGCGCGAACGTGCCCTCCAGTTGCTGCTCCAGCAGGAAGCGGAAAAACGCCTCGCAGCGGCGCTGCTCCGGGGTGTCCTGGGGCAGGCGGAAGCTCCAGGGGCGGCTGATCACGGCCGCCCGCTTGAACGCCAGCAGCGCCTTGATCTGATCGTCCTCCAGCATGCGGCGGTAGATGCGGCTGCCGTGGCGCACCAGCAGCTCGTCGGGGTTCCAGCGCTCCAGGGGCACGGTGCCGAAGAACAGGCCATCGGCCCACGCCAGTTCGCCGGGCGCCATGGGCGGTGCCGCCTCCCGGCCGCGCCAGAGGCCGGCCAGTGCCGGGATCCAGCGGGCCAACCCCCGGCCCGCCACCGCATCAGATTTCTTCGTCGTCACGGGTCACCAAGGATGGTCCAAAGATGAAGCCCCCGCGGGGCTGTTCCATGCCCCAGAGGCAGAGGGCCAGGGCGATCACACAGTCGTCGTGCTGTCCGGCCGGGGCCGTGAGGCGCGTGCCGCCGAACGCGGTGCGCTGGTACTCGAACACTTCCAACTCCCGCAACGTGGGCTCATGGGGAACCAGCGTGAACGTGCCTTGTTCCAGGCAGGCCGCGAGTCGCTCGATCAGCGCGGCCTTGCGCGCGCTCGTGAAGCGCATGGGGCAGACCGGCACGCCGGCGGCGGCCAGTTGCTCGCACACCGCGTCCCCCACGCCCGTCGCATCGGCATAGGCGATGGCCTGGCCGTAGCGCCGGGAGAGCACCTGGAGCCGCTCGACTTGCTGCTGCCACGGGATGCCGTGGAAGCGCTCGCAATGAATGGCGGCCTGCGTGTCCAGCCGCCCCACCCACACGGCCGTGTAGTCCCGGTGGCGGGCTAGGTCCACGCCCATGACATAGACCGCACCCGCCGCCGGGACATCCTCCGGAGTGGCCACGGCGGCGCGCTCCAGACCGTTGAACACCTGGGACTCGTCCGCCACGAACTCGGCCAGAATCTCCTGCCGGTACACGCGTTCCGGCATCTCGTGCCGCAGTTCCTCCAGCAGCGGCGCACTGAGATGGGTGTTGACCGACGAGGGTTGGCGGAAGCTCCGCCAGTCGGGCCGGGCCTCGTCCTGACCCCAGTAGTACATGCGCTGGAACAAGCCCCGCCCCTTGGGCGTGCCGGTGAAGAACGACTGGGCGCTCCCGGCGTCCAGCAGCATGGGCCGCAGCGTGTTGTAGTAGAGCGAGTCGTCCTTGAGCACGATCCCCGCCTCGTTGACCCAGAGATAGTCGTAGCCGAAGCCCTCGATGTTCTCCCGCAACTGGGCCGATCCGAAGTCCACCAGCGACCCGTTGGCGAACACCAGGGAGTGCTTCGTCACCTGCCAATCGCACTCCCCCGGCGGAATATTGGGCAGGAAGTAGCGCGGAATATAGCGGCCGATGTTGCGGTGCACCGTGTCGATCCAGAGGTGGTGCGATCCGGGCTTCTCGTAACAGAGTTCGATCGCCCGCAAAGTCATACCCATCGTTCCGCCCGCCCGGCGCCCCTTCACATAGACCACGTTGGGGGCCGTGCAGTGGAACACCTCGCTTTGATGGTCGAGCCACGGGAGATGGGGAACCGGCAGTGCGGCCGACCCCACGAGGGTCTTCCGCGTTCCATTTCCCCGCGCTTTGGTTTTTTCCGCAGACAATCATGCCCCCACCGCTCATCTCGATTGCTGTTCCCATCTCCTCCCCACGATTGTGAGTATGGCGGGCGGCCGTGTATTTGACAAGCGACAATATCGGACAAAAGCGGACAGAATCGGACACGGGGGCGGCGAAATGCACGTCAAACCCGCTCTGGGAGCGAGTTTGAGTGAAATTCGGCGGATCGGAAACGCGGGCCTTCGCCCCAGGCCGGGGAAACGGCGCAATGTCCTGAATTACAAATGAATTGACGGACGGAAAGCAGGAGGAAGGATGCGCCACGCGCACCTCACTCCGGCCTGCGGGCGACCACTTTCCGCAGGAAGAGAGGAACTACAACGACCGCCGCCGAACGGCAGCCAGGTCTGTCGCCCGGTTCCGCGCCGGCCCCACAAACTGGAGCATGCCGCGCCCTGGTCAGACCAACGCCACGGATTCCTCACTGTCAATTTCCGGCGATCATGCTAGGAACGGTGGCAGACCCAGGCCCCCCGAGCAGGCCACGCGCTCCGGCGCCGGCCGCAGCGCTCCGCCTGGATCCAGCGCCGCGGCACGGTGCGCGGACGTGGGGGGCGGATTCGCCCCTGCGGCACCGCAAGAGACCGGGAGAGCCCATGAACACGAAGCCACAGTACGCACGTCTGGCGGTTATCGCCGCCGCCGCCGTTCTCGCGCTGAGTCTGGCCGGGTGTGCCAAGTCGATGGTCGTGCCCCTGAATTGGAAACCGAGCACGGACGCCGCGGAGATGCAGGCCAGGATGCAGCCGGTCGATCTGGCGGGCGCCAGCGTGAGATTCGACAAGCTCGAAGACACGCGCAAGAATCGCGCGCTGATCGGGGAGCAACCGGGGAAAGAGGAGACCAAGACCGTCTCCACCGGGGACGACGTCGGCTCCTTCGTGGCCAGGAACCTGGCCGACTCCATCGCCAAGCTGACCCCCGGTTCCGGGCTGCGGATCGCCGAGCAGGACCCGGCCGTGGTCGTCTCAGGGGAGGTCGTGGAATTTTTCGTGACGGAAGCGCGGGACTACGAGGGCACCGTGCGGCTGCACCTGCTGGTCAAGAAGTCCGACGGCGCCCAACTCTATGAGGTGAACACCGTCGGCAAGGCCAGCCGGCTGGCGTTCCCCTCGTTCAGCGAGGAGCAGTACCTCAAGGTGCTGAGCGACTCCGTGCTGCAGATCGCCCGCAGCCTGGTGGAGGACGCCGGCTTCCGCAAGGCGCTCAAGGGAGGGTGACGCCGAAAGTCCACCCACCCGGCCCCCTCCTTCCCCCGCCCGCAATGCGAGCGGTACGTCAGGGCCTAATATACGGGTTGGCAGAGCCTGACTTCGACGTTCACAGCTCCGGGACGCTGCGCGGGCGGATCGCGATCCGCCCCTA
>JBGPEV010000022.1:0-13362 GCA_041482995.1 bacterium
CCTCCTTGGGCAGGCGCACCTTGAGTTGGCGCAACGTGCGCCGCAGCCACTCCTCCACGCCCAGCGTCTCCTCGCCCACGATCACCGCATCCAGCTCTGAAAAGCCGATCAGCGTGCCGGGCTTGAGCTGATGGGGGGCGGCGTCTACCGGCTGGCCCCGCCGCGGCCGCAGGCGCAGCGCGGTCACATGATCGTTGAGCCGCACCCGGGGAAAGTCCGCAGGGAACGACCGCAGCACCAGCGCCGGGTCGCTGAGCGCGAAATTGGCCCGGTTGTCGAGCAGGAGGCGCACGGGGAAGGGGCCCTGGATCAATTGCCGGACGCCGTGCTCCACCGAGGTCAGCACCATCACCAGGCTCTCCGCCGCGGCGGGAGATTGGGACTGGATCTGCTCCAAGAACGACAGCCGCTCGCTCCAGTCTCCTCCCGCGGGTGCCTCGCACATGAGGAAGTCGGGCTCCTCCCTGCGCCATTGGGCCGGGAAATAGTCGTGCAGGAGGAATTGCACCTCCTCCGGGGAGGCGAAGATGCCGGCGGCAAACGGGTGGTTGGGGAGGCGGGTTCGCAGATGGTGGAAAACGTTCTTCCAGACCGGTGCGGACAATCCCATCGCGATGATCTTGACGAGCATGAGCTTCAAGACCGACTGGACGTTTGCCACCGCACCCGGCTAGATTCGACCCACAAGCAGAGCAATTGCGTTTAAGAGAGTCGAGAAGTCCGCAGCGTTCCCCGCGTCCGGTGGGCAGCGAAAGAAAGTGGCCCGCCGGACGTGCCGCCTTTGGTTTACACCAGGGACATCATGGCAGAAGCGACGACCGAGAAGACAGAAGCAGCGACCGAGAAATTCGCGGAACTGCCCCAGGCGATCGAGACCAAGCCGGGAGACTGTCCCCAGCATGAACTGGCGAAGCTTCGGCCCATCTGCACGCTGGCCGAGGAAAACTATCAGACCATCCTGGGACTGATCAAAACGATCAAGGATTCCGAGGGTGTCTTGCTCCGGTTCCATGGGCGCCAGGACAACGTCACCCCTCAGGACGTGGACTCCGCCAAGACGAAGTTCAATGAAGCCAAGCAATCCTATCTGCAATTGGGCAATCAGATCAACGTTGGGATCAAGCCCGTGCACGGTTTGGCGAAGGTGTACGTGGAAGACTTGGTGGTGCAGAACCTCTACAAGACCTATCTGGCCAAGCTGCTCTGCTCCCTGGAGACCCTCCATCCGGTGGAGCCCTTCGTGCGCCGGCTGGCCGACTGGGTGTTCGTGTTCGACCGCGAAGAGTTGACGATCAACGAGGACGAGGAACGGCGCGGGCTGACGCTGGACCGCAAGCGGATCGAAATGCAGAATTCCGTGCAGCGGGCCGTGCTGATGCTGGAAACGCGCTACCAGAAGCGGCTGCTGCAGAACCGCCTGAAGGCCGGGGAGTCCCCCGGAAAGATCGCGCGCAAGGTGCAAGCGCTGCTGAGCCAGGACCCCGAGGACCTCCACACCTACATCTGGATCGCCAGCCTGCTGACCCAGGATTTGCCGAAGGAGCGCAACCAGAACACGCGCGTTGGGCTGCGCGACGACATCCTGGGTTACTGCAAGAAGGCGTTTGCGCTGATCGACGATTTCCTCAATCTGCAAGGCATCCAGAGCCTGGCGGATCGGGACAAGCGCCGCAGCGAATACGTGAAGACGATCACGGGGATTCGCAGGCCGTTGGTGGGCAAGGGCGCCTGATCGCGGTCAGAAGCCGGTGCCGATTTGCACCCGCACCCGGCCCTGGTCGCGGGCGTTCTTCCCGGTATCCGGGCCATGATCCGACCGATCGGAATAGACGAACTGAATGTAGAAGCTCTGCTCCCCCTCCAACTCAATCCCCGCTTTTCCGCGCCAGCGGTCCTGCTCTGTCCCGGCGTGGTGGTAATCGGCCTCCGCCACCGCCCGGATGAACCGATAGAGCGGCACCTTGAGTCCGACGCTCCCGAAGCGGTTGTCCAGGTACAGGTTCACCAGGAACGCGTCCCAGTTCGCAAACGGGATAAGTTCCGCGGTCACGACGGCAAAAAGGGAATAGGGCTTGTCGTCGATGACGGCCCGCTCCTTGTCCTTGTTGTCCACGTAGCGGGCGAGCACACCCAATGCGGCGTAGGTGCGGAACTCGTCGAGATTGAGGATGCGCAGCTTGGCCTTGCCCTCCACGTGGTCGAATTCCCGGGGATCGGTGTGCCAGTAGCTCTCCGCCAGCAGTTGCAGGTTGCCCAGTTGGAAGCCGTAACGCACGTTGAGCGGACGCAGATCGGGCTCCCCGAGGTCGAAGACTTCCAGGGTGCCGTGGAACGTGTGCCGGGTGGTCTGGTCCAGCGCGGTGGGGAAGTCGATCACACCGGCGGTGTCGATCCCCGCGCCGGTTGCGGCGCACCGGGCGGTGGCGGTGGTGAAGAGCAGCAGCGCGCCGGCAAGGGCGGCGTAACGCAAGGGTCGCAGCATGGAGCCTTCCTCCTTCCTTGGAATTCCCACTCCCGGGGGGCACGCCCGCGCCCCCTGCCGGGGCGCACGGGCCGCTGAGCGTCCCCGTCCGTGGGACAGCGGCGGCCGGCCGGCCGTTCAGCCTACCGCGGGCAGCAAATGCGTAATCCGCTCCACCATGTTCAGCGTGAATAAATCGTCCACTTCCGTCACTTGGCTGGCGGCCTGGGAAATTTCCTGACTGGCCGCGGTCAACTGGCCCCGATCCAGATGGATCGCGGCGCGGTACATGTAGATGCGCGCGATGCCCATCGGGTCCTTCTGCTTCCGGTACAACGCCAGCGCCTTGTCCAGGAACTCCTGCGCCGCCGCCGGGCGCTCCTGCTGCCGCAAGGTATCCGCCAAATGCTCCAGCGTCAGGGCTTGGAAAAGTGGAGAGAGGGTCTCGTCCGCCACTTGCGCCTCGGCCAGCCGGCGCGCCGCGGCCGTATCCCCGGCCAGCGCGGCCGAGTGCGCCGCCAGCAGCGTGATCAATGGGCGGGGCAGCTCGCTGGGCGCGCCCTGCGCGACAGCATCCAAGGCATCCCGGAACAGCGGAGCCGCCTTGCGGAAATTGTAGTCGCTCAAGTGAAAGAATCCAATCAACACCAGCGCATCCACCCGGTAGGGTTGGCCGCTCCCGGTGAAGTCGGTGGTGAAATTGCGCGCGATCGTCGTGGCCCGCGCGCCTTGGCCGCGGTCAAAATAGATGCGGTCGGCCGGGGAGAAGGCATAGGGTTCCGTCACGCTCCGGCGGGGGTGAAAGGCCAGCAGCATCTCCACCTGGGCGAGGCGGAACCAATCCGCATCGGTCTTGCTGCCCTTGGCGTGCAGCGTCTCGGACTCGCGGGCCAGGCGCGCCGCCAACACCGGGCCGGTGCTCCAACCGGCCTGCCATTCCTGCAGCAGCGGCAGCGCGGAGAGCGTGGCCGCATGGAGCGTTTCGGGAAACTGGATGCGCCGGGGCAACACCAGATCCGCGCGCCGGTAGGCCGTCACGGTCGCCAACACGTGGGGCACCAGCAGCACCAGGAACATCAGGCCGAACATCATGTCCCACCAGCGGAAGCGCTCGTCGGCGCCGAACAGCAGCCGTTGCAGGCGGGAGGGCACGCGGGAGAGCCGCAGGCCGAGGAAATACACGCCGTCGAATTCAAAGATGTCCTGGCCCAGGATCTGGCCCATCCACCAATACTGGGGAAAGAGCGCCTTGGCGGCCATGAGGCAGGCCAGCGCCGTGGCGAAGCAGATCGCCACCGCCGCAAGCACGTACAGTCCGATCGCCAGGGCGTCGAGACCTTGCCGATTCCACAGCGCCGCGACCGGCAGCAGCAACTGGGTGGCCAGAAACCCGGCATACAGGGCGAAGGAGATCAGCCAGAATTTCATTGGTCAGGCCCCCCGCGCAGCCGGGCGGATGGCCGCGAACCGGGTGCGGAACGGCGGTTCACGGGATTCGCCCTGCTCCCGCACGTCCCAGCCGGGAAAGAGGCGCCGCAGGTCATCCGGACTGGCCGTCCAAGCCGGATTGAGGTCCGGTTTGACTTCCCGTTGGCGGGGCGAGAACCCTTCATAGAGGAACATGCCGCCGGGCTGGATACTCTCCTGGATCCGCCGGAAGAAGGGGAGGTCCGTGAAGGCGAACGCGCAGACCAGCCCAAAATAGCCGGCTGGCCAGGGTTGCTGGGTCACGTCGGCGACGATCCAGCGCACGGGCCGCTCCTCCCAAAGGCTGCGCGCCTGGGTCACGGCCACTTCCGAGAGATCGATCCCATAGACCGTGTGAAACAGGTGCCCGACGGCGGCAATGCCCCGGCCGAGCCCGCAGGCGGCATCCAGCATGCGGCCGCCCACCATGCGCCGGCGCCACCGCACCGCGAGCGGGTGGGGCCGCGGCAACGCGGTGCGCTCCCGTTCCCGGTAGCGCCGATTCCACTTACGCCGGTCGTCCGCCGCCGTCATGGCCGCCCGTTCCCCGTTTTGGTTCTCGCCGCCATCGGGCATTCTTGGTAGGGTTGTATCCACCCGTTGGGGATGGACGGGCCCCGGCCGAAGATTCTCGCTCCCAGGGATTCCAGGGATCATGGACGACACCGCACCCTTCGATGCTTCCGCTGGCCCGCCGGATAGTCAGGAAGCGTCCCTTCGCCCCCTGAGCCTACAGCAGTATGTGGGGCAGGTCGAGATCAAGGACAACCTGCGCATCTTCATCGAGGCGGCCCGGCGGCGCGGGCAACCGCTGGACCACGTGCTGCTGAGCGGGCCACCGGGCCTGGGCAAGACGACCCTGGCGCACATTTTGGCCCGGGAGATGGGCACCGGCATCCGCAGCACCGCCGGACCGGTCCTGGAGCGGCAAGGGGATCTGGCCGCCATCCTCACGGGCCTGGAGCCGGGGGAAATCCTCTTCATCGACGAGATCCACCGCATGAACCGGGTGGTGGAAGAAGTGCTCTATGGGGCCATGGAAGACTTCAAGCTCGACATCCTCGTGGGCCAGGGGCCCATGGCGCGCACCGTCAAGCTGGACCTGCCCCCGTTCACGCTGGTGGGGGCCACGACGCGCACGGGCCTGCTGTCGTCCCCCCTGCGCGAGCGGTTCGGGATTCCGCTGCGCCTGGGCTTCTACCGGCCGGAAGAGTTGCAGGAGATCGTGCTGCGCAGCGCCCGGTTGATGGGCGTGGAGATCGAGCCGGAGGCGGCGCTGGAACTGGCCCGGCGCTCGCGGGGCACGCCGCGCGTGGCCAACCGTCTGCTGCGCCGCGTCCGCGATTTCGCCGACGGCGCGCCCCACGCCCTGATCGGCGCCCGGCTGGTGCGCGAGAGCCTGGACAAGCTGGGGGTGGACCGCTTCGGCCTGGACGGGTTTCACCTGGAAATCCTCCAGGTGATCGTGCGGAAATTCGACGGGGGGCCGGTGGGTTTGAGCACCCTGACGGCGGCGCTGTCGGAACCGAAGGACGCCATCGAGGAAGTCTATGAGCCGTATCTGATCCAGGAGGGATTCCTGCAGAAAACACCCCGGGGGCGGATTGCCACGTCAAAGGCGTTCGCTCACCTGGGGTGTGCGCCGGCAGGCGTTCCTGCCTCCCAGATGAATCTACCGGTCGATCTGCCGGTGAAATGACCGAGCCGCGCCCGCACCCCGGGGAAACGAGTATCCATGAAGACGATCTCCTTCCATCCGCGGCAGTCCTTCGACGAGGTGCGCGGGCTGCTCGAGCAACTGAACCGCCAGGAGCACCGCAACGAGGTGGCCCGGCTCACCTGGCGCGACGGCAATGCCAAGGACCAGACGGTCGTGTACCTCTACGATACGATGGCGGACAGGTTCGGGCACACGGTCGACAAGGAATCGATCGGGGTGGAAATCGTCGCCAGCCTGATGAGCGGTATCCCGGTCGACGTGACAGTGTTGCCGAAGAAGAACGGCGCATAAGAACGCCTAACAGAACCGCAAACTGCCTCAACACAAAGGACACAAAGGAACACAAAGAACAGCGAATTCTTCACGCCGACTCATCGAGCAATTTGAGCCAATAGTGCTTTCTGGTGCGCTACTTCACCTTTCTCAGAACTCCTGGCATTGGGGACAGAATTCTCTTTGTGTCCTTCGTGTACTTTGTGGTTCAGAAGTTTTGTTAGGCGCTCTGAGTCCATCCAGCACCCTCCCCGCGGCGGCCGCGCGGAATCAGCCGATCCGCACGGAGCGCATCGAGAGCGATCCCAACTGCATCTCCTCGTAGGGAAACACCAGCGCGTCAGCGCCGCCCGCGCCCAGGGCATAGAGCAAGGGCACAAAGTGCTCCAGCGTGGGATGGGCGCGCCGCCACAGTTCCGCGCCAAAGCGGGCAGGGTCGGTCAGGGCGGCCAGGTCCCGGTCCAGCAGCGCCCGGGCCACGAGCCGATCGAATTCCACGGCCCAGCCCAGCGGCCGGGCGTCCGGCCCGCGGTCGGTTTCCCGAAGATTGTGCGTGATGTTGCCGCTGGCGAGGATCAGCACGCCCTCGCGGCGCAGGGGGGCCAGCGCGGCACCCAGTTCCAAGTGCGCGGCCAGCGCCAACGCCGCGTTCAGGCTCACCTGCAACACGGGGATGTCCGCCGCGGGGTACATGTGGCGCAGCACCGTCCACGTGCCGTGGTCCAGCCCCCACTCGCCGGTGAGCACCGGCTGGAAGCGCTCCAGCAGCCCGCCGATGCGCGGGACGAGCGGCTGGGCGCCGGGGGCGGGATAGGTCATCCGATACAGTTCCGGGGGAAATCCGTAGAAGTCGTGGATGGTCTTGGGCTGCGCGGAATCCAGCACTTGCGTGCCCTGGGTGACCCAGTGGGCGGAGATCGCCACGATCGCTTGGGGGCGCGGCAAGTCCCGGCCCATGCCGGCCAGGTGCGCCGCGTAGGCGTTGCCGCCCAGGGCATTCATGGGGGAGCCGTGCCCGATGAACAGCACGGGCATGGGCGTGGTGCCCGCGCCGTTGCCGGCAACGGTGGCGGGTCTGGGATCGGTCGCGCTCATGACGCCTTTTCAGTGGGGGGAAAGAAGCGACGCTTGCACATCCTTCATCCTGGTGCACCGGGCGCACCCGCGTTCCTCGCGGTCACCGCGGGGCCCTGCACTGCACCGCCCCGCAACCCCGAGCGGTCACTGCAGAGTGTAGAGCAAATTCAACAGCAGATATTCGGCCCCCTGGATGAGCACGATGGCGATCAACGGCGAAAAGTCGATACCCCCGGGAGCCGGCAGCAGGGATTGGATGGGCCCGAGAATGGGCTCGGTGAGGCGGTACACCCAGCGCACGAGCGGGTTGTGCGCCGAGGGCTGGACCCACGACATCAGCGCCCGGGCGATGATCAGGACGGTGAAAACGAGCGCGGCCCCATGAACCAGTTGGATCAGCACATCCATGCATCCCTCGTGACGTTACCTGTGCGGCGTGAATTCCAGTTCCGGCTTCGCGTGCTCGCCCGCCATACATAGCGACAAAATTGATTAGCCGCAGATGAACACAGATCAATTGCGATGAATTGCCCAAGTTCCGGAAATCAACCGCACAATAGAAGCAGCGGATTGCTATCCCAGCGGCTCTTGGAGCGGGTTAGCCAACCGTGTTCGCGGAACCCTCCTCCTGTGTCACTGCATTGTTTCATCGCCAGGTAACATTTCTATCCATGTTCATCCGTGGCTGCCAGTATGTCGTGTGTTTAGGCGGGGCGCTGGCCGAAGATGGCGGTGCCCACCCGCACCAGCGTGGCCCCCTCCTCGATCGCCCACTCGAAGTCGTGGGACATGCCCATGGACAGCTCGCGAAAGGCGGGACCGGGGTCCAGCTCCCGCCGCACCCGCTCCAGCATGCCACGCACCTGGGCAAAGTGCGCGCGCGTTTCCGATTCGGACAGCGCCGGATCCGGGAGTGTCATGAGACCCGTCGGTAGCAGGCTTGTGCAACGCCGCACGGACTCCAACAGGCGGCAGAGCGCGTCCCAGTCCGCCACGCCGGATTTGGTCGCCTCGCGGGTCAAATTGAGTTGCAGCAGCACCTTGAGCGGGCCTTCCCGGCCGTGGGCGTGGGTATCCAGTGCCTGAGCGAGGCGTTCCGAATCCAGGGTCTGCACGGTGTCAAACCGCCCCGGCACCCATTTGGCCTTGTTGGTCTGCACATGTCCGATCAAGTGCCAGAGCGGGCCGTCCCCGACCGCGTCCATCTTGGCCAGCGCTTCCTGCACCCGATTCTCCCCGAATATCCGCTGGCCCGCGGCCAGAGCCGCTTGCACGGCCTGCGGGGGCTGGGTCTTGCTCACGGCGACCAGCGTGACCGCATCCGCGGGACGCCCCGCGCGCCGTGCCGCTTCCGTCATGCGATGACGGACGGCGGCCAAGTTGTCCGCGATCGATGCCGGCAGGGTGCCCGCCGGGGGTGCGCCGTTGCCGCCGCCGGCGGTGGCGCCAGCGCCGGCCGCAGGCCGGGGTGCGCCGGCCATCAGCGCTTCTTCAGGTTGACGATCAGCGACGTCGCCGTGACGTCCACGATTTCCAGGGCGAAGCCTTCGAACTTGGCGTCATTGAGGGCTTCGGCCACCCGGTCGGCGGCGTCCTTCGTTTCCAGCTCGAGCAGGGCGGTGCCCTGGCTGTAGGAGCGCTGGGTCACCTTCTTCACCCCCCGCACGTTGTTGGCGAGGGAGCGCCGCAGATTGAGCAGATCGCCGAAGCTGGCATTGCGCACGACGAGTTCGACCCGCGCGCCTTCGTTCTTGTCCTTCAGCCACTGGTAGGTCACCTGCTGCATCAGCTTGGGCGTTTCCTCCTGCGCGGCCTTCTGCAGGGCGTTGATCACGGCCGTGTCGGGATTGATGTGCAGCGCCACGGCCGAATAGACGTCCGAGGCCATGATCTGGCCGTTGTCGGTCTTCAGCACGTCCAGGCTCAGATCGGCCTGCACGCGGTGGAACCGGTTCAATTCACCTTTGTTGCTGGTGCGCGCCTCGCCCACGATCACGATTTCCGCCTGGGTGGTTTGCCCCAGTTGAGTGATCACGTTGGTGTCCGCATTCTTGCCTTTGGCCGACAACTCCGCCATCTGGGCGCGGGTGACCACGCGCGGATCGATGAAGGTGAAGCCCTGGCCGAGCAGAATCTTGCGGATTTCCTTTTCGGTGACGCCCAGACCGGCTGCGCTTGTAGATTTGTCGTCACCGGCGGCCTGGGATTCCTTGATCACGAGCATCACGCGGGGTTTGCCCACGCGGCGGTAGAGCCCCTCGAGGGAATCGTTCAATTGCTTCAGGAAGGCGCTTTTGGAGACCTCGGCTTCGATGGTCACCGCATACATGGGGCCGTCCTTTCCCTCCTTCAGGATGCGGGAGCGCCGCACGTACCCCTGGGTGCGGGTCAGCACCTCGTCCTTCACCAGATCGAAATTCTTCAGCTCCGATTCACTGGAGATGATCACGCCGGAGACTTGCTCCACGGCATCCCGGCGGGCGGCCTCCACCGCCTCTTCGCGGGAGCGGGCCAAGTCGTCCGCCCGGTAGGAACTGGCGCCATTGGCGGTCACCTTGAACAGCTCTTCTTGTTCCGGCGCAGGCGCCGGTTGGGCGGCAGGGGCCGCGGCAGGCGGGCTGGCGGGGGGCGAGGTCTGGGCCACGGCCGTCGGCCCTCCCCGGCACCCCAGCGTGAGCAGCACCGAAACACCCACGCCACAGAAAATCATTCTAAATATCAGATGCTTCACGGGCTGTTACCCTGCGGGTGAAGGTGAGAAGCGGGCGACCTGGAACGGGTCGGAGCCCTCTGCGGACTGCCCTTGTCAACGTTGTCACTTTTTCCGTCGATTGCCAACTCCTGCCCCTGGTTCACATCTTGAATAGCACGGGAACGGCCATGACCCGTGTCGGAATTTGTCTTTCGCTCACGTCGCCGTAAACGCGACTACTTGTTGATAACCGTCCGTCATCCGGATACCCTCATTCCAATATAAGACAGGGTTTGGAATGGGTATCGGATGCGGCAAATGACTGATTCGAAATGATGAATCTCGCGCCGGAACGCCGGGGAACCGTGACCACCGTTCAGACCGCCATGACAACCAGTTCTGGGCCACTGAGCCAGGCCTTAGCCCTGTGGAAGCCTTGGGCTCAGCTTCCGCCCGGCAGCGAGGTGCGTCAGGCCATCGAGGACTTTCTGATGGCGACGACCTGCGAGCGGCGCTGCGCGGCCCTGGAGCGGGGAAATCCGCTCTTCCGCCTGCACAACATCTACCGTGAACTGGAAATCCTGCGCGCCGATCCGGGCGAGAAGGCGCGGGAATTCTCCACATTGCTGGCCACCGCCAGCAGCGACCTGCAGAGCGCCGTCCGGGGTAGCGGTTCCCCGGGTTTGCTGGCGCTGCTGCAACAATGCTTCGAGTTTGGCCGGGCCGCGACGCACCCGAAATACGAGGCGGTACGCCTCTGCCTGTTGGAAATGTGGCGCCTGGACGCCGGCGGCCCGAGCATGAAGTACGCGCTCTATCCCAATGGCATCGTCAATTCCGGCGCGGGGAAGACCCACGAGGAAATGGCGCGGGAATTCGTGGCGCTCGGCTACGGCGGGGGCCTGCCCCAGGCGGGCGGTCAGATTTTCCGCACGGGCGCTCTGACCTTCACGTTCGATATCGGTTCCACCGCCTTCCGGGGCAGCGTTCAGCCGGCCAACGTCGTAGCCGCCATCCAGCGCTGGATGCGGGCGACCGGCGCGGAAGAGAGCAACGTGCGGTTCACCTACCGGCCGTCCGCCGGCACCCGGTAGTCCCCAGGACGCGCCGGTGTGGGGCGGAGCGCGATTCGCCCTTCCTTCCCCGGGAACGAGACCTTTTCTTAAACCCACAACACGGATCGGTAGGACGGGCCTCCGTGCCCGTCCAGGCACGGAGGGACGGGCACCCATTCGGCAGGCTCAGGGCAAGCTCCGGCCCGTCCTACCAACCGGCTTCTGAGTTGCGCAAAGGTCTCGCGGTCCATCGGGGTGGCGTTTCCGCGACAATATCGGCCCACGGAACCGCGGGCCGGGCGGGTCACCTCACGATCCGCCCCTCGGACCCGGGCAGGGCTTCTTGTTCGGTCAGGGGCAGGGGCACCGTGCGGAACTTGGTCTTCTCGTTCTCGTGGTACAGGTCCTTCAGCAGGTCGCGGGTATAGTCGAAGCGGTCCCGGTCCGCGTGGGCCATGGCGATGATCCCCGTATCCATGCGGATGGCGTCCTTGTGGCAGGCCTCCACGCACAGGCCGCAGAAGACACAGCGCAACTCGTCGATGTCGAAGACCACCGGGAACTTTTCCACGGACTTGTCCTCCACCTCGCCCGCCTCGATGTGGATGCAGTGGGCGGGGCACACTTCCTCGCACATGTAGCAGGCGACGCACTTGATGAAGCCGTCCTCCCGCACCGTGAGGCGGTGGCGGCCCCGGTAGCGGGGCGACACCCGGCGCTGTTCCTCGGGATACTGGATCGTCACCACGTCGCGCTTGCCGAACATGTTGCGCATGAAGTGGTACGCAGTGAGCCGCAGTCCCTCCAGAATGGCGGGGACGTAGGCCTCCTCGTAGAGGCCGATCCTGCGCTTCATCACCTTGACTTTAAGTTCCATGCTCGCTCCCGGCAGAACCGCAAACGGCTTTCACCACAAAGGACACAAAGGAAAGGAAATCTGAAACACCAAAGACCACGACAACCAGAAAGGACAGGGGACGATGGCTCGCAGCGCCGGCTCAGTGTGACAGGGTACCAGCCGGCAGGAGCGCGTCATCCGGTTCCAGTCCTTGCGAACCTTTTACAACCATCGAGTATCGAGTGCGCTTCGGTTCCCTTGTGTCCTTTGTGGTTGAGAAGTGTTTTGACGTTCCAATTCTGCTTTCTTCAGAGTTCATTTGCGGCAAAAAAATCTACTGCACCCACGCCTCCCACGCCAGCAGCCAGAGGGCCGTGACGACCACGTTGGCCAAGGCGACGGGCAGCATCTTTTTCCAGCCCAATTCCATGATCTGGTCGAAGCGGAACTTGGGAATGGTCCAGCGGATCATGATGGTCAGCCAGCAGAAGATCACCACCTTGGTGATGAAGGCCACGATCTGCAGCAGGGTCACCACGGCCTGGGGCAGCGGCAACAAGTAACCGAAGAGCCGGAAGCCGTCCGGGTGCAGCCACGGCACGTGATAACCGCCGAAGAACAGCGTGGCGGTGATGGCCGCGACGCCGACGACGCCGATGTATTCCGCCAACATGAAGCCGGACCAACGCATCCCGGAATATTCCATGAAGTAGCCGGCGATGATTTCCGACTCCCCTTCCGGCGCATCGAAGGGCACCCGTTTCAACTCGCCCAACATGGCGGTGAAGAACATGAAGAAGCCGACGGGTTGGGTGAGTATGCCCCACTTGGGTATGAGGTCGCCGAACCAGTACTCTCCTTGTCCGTTCACGATCTGGCTCACCTGCACCGAGCTGTGCACCATGAACACGCCGACCAGCGAGAGGCCGAGGAAAATCTCGTAGGAGAGCATCTGCGAGGTGGCCCGCGTCGCGCCCAGGATGGCGAACTTGTTGTTGGAACTCCAACCCGCCAGCACGGCGCCGTACACGCCCAGGGAGGTCACCGCGAAAATCAGCAGCAGGCCGATGTTGGGGTCCGTGATCTGGAACGTGACGTTGCCGATGGGCGCCGCGAACGGAATGACGGCCCAGATCACCACGGCCGAGAAGAACGCGAAGAACGGCGCCAAGGTGAAGATCACCACGTCCGCGCCTTGCGGAATCGTGTCTTCCTTGAAGATCGACTTCAGCCCGTCGGCGGCCAACTGGAACGCCCCGTGGGCCGTGATCTTCTTGTTGCCGAACCACGGGAGGTAGGCGCGGTTTGGGCCGAGGCGGTCCTGCACCGCGCTCATCCACTTGCGTTCCATCAGCGTCAGCACCGTGCCCAGCGCCATCACGAACACCACCACGATCAGCACGATCTTGATGATGGCCTGGACGAGGGGGTTGGCCAGGATGTCGAGAAGAAGTTGCATGCGCGCTATGCCCTTATTAGAGCTCTCTCACTATCGCATGGTTAGCAGTCTGACGACGATTCTATTCATGGAGCCGACGCCTTGCGCCCCACCCTGACCCGCTGCGCGGGTCTGTCCCTCCCCGTAAACGGAGAGCGACCCATTTCAGTCATAGTGGGGCGGGCCTCCGTGCCCGTCTCCCGCGCCGCCGACGGGCGCGGACGCCCTTCCCACTAACAGCCATTCAGCGCTCGCCGCCGTTGAATCTGCGTCATCTGCGAAATCTGCGGTTGCGCATTTGCCGTTACCATTCCAGTTCGCCGCCGACCCTGTTGATGGAG
>JBGPEV010000023.1:0-12954 GCA_041482995.1 bacterium
CATCAAGGCGAGTCCCACGGCGGTGCTGGAGTTCGGGGTCAACGAGGATTGCCACGGCTATCTGTTGCAAGGCGAGAACCGGGGTATGGCCCAGATGTTCCAGTTGATGAATCACGCCCGATTCGTCGTGGCCTACCAGGGCCTCGGTTCCGCGGCGGGTGCCTACCGCAATGCGCTGGCCTACGCGCTGGACCGCTCCCAGGGCGTGCCCATCGAGCACGGCAAGAATCCCGACGCCCCCCGCGCCGCCATCGTGCAGCACCCCGACGTGCGCCACATGCTGATGACCATGAAGGGCCTGGTCGAGGGCATCCGCGGCATCATCTACGCGCTGGCCTTCTATACGGACCTCTCCAAGCACGGCCCGAAGGAAACGCGCGCCTACTATGCGGACCTGGTGGACATCCTGACGCCCATCGCCAAGAACCACGGTGCCGACCAGGGCTTCGAGGTGTGCCGCCTGGGCATCCAGGTGCTGGGCGGCGTGGGCTTCACCGAGGAATTCCCCATCGCCCAGGCCATGCGCGACACCAAGATCGCCTCCATCTATGAGGGCACCACGGGCATCCAAGCCCTGGACCTGGTCACGCGCAAGTTGCGCGTGCGGGACGGCGAGTTGTTCCAGACCCTGCTCAAGGAAGTCTCCGACTTGCGGCCCGACAAGGCCAAAGCCGAATCCGTGAAGCACGCCATTCACGAGTGGCAGGACGCGGTGGAGAAGCTGAAAGTCACGGTGTCCTCCCTCAAGAACCTGGCGGAGGAACTGGGTCCGCGCGAAAGCGTGTTCAACGCCACGGACGTCACGGTGTTCTTCGGGGACGTGATGGCCTCCTACTATCTGCTCAAGATGGCCCTGGTGGCCGAGCAGAAGCTCGCGGGCCTCGTGAACGGCGGGGACGCGCGGCAGGCTGCCCTGGAAAACGAGGAGGCGCGCTTCTACTTCAACAAGATCAAGACGGCCGAGCACTACGTCTACCAGGTGCTGCCCCGCGGCAAGGCGGTGGTGGCCAAGGTGCAGTCCCGCAACTTTGCCGGGCTGGAGGCGGTGCTGGAGGCGTGAACGGCGGAACAGCGAACGGCTGAAACACAAAGACCACGAAGACCACAAAGGACTGCGCTTTCATTCAACTGCGCTACAGCATCGGGCCACAGGGGGTGGGGTGGGCGCCCAATCCATGAAGCATCGCTACGTTCTCCTGATTGAAAGAGGCCAGGGCCTTCTGCAGGGGTTTTTCCCCGAACTCCCCGGTTGTACGACGGCTGGCGCGACCAAGGCCGAGTTGCTGGAGAACGCCAGGGAAGCGCTCCAACTCTATCTGGAGGACTACGCCCTGCGGGGCGAGCCGTGGCCGGAAGGCTCAGAGGCAGAAGAGATGGCCCTGGTGGAGATCGATGAACAGGAAGTTTCCGTCCCGGCCTCTGTTTCTCCCGCCCGCAAGGCCAACTGAATAGCCGGGTTGCGGAAATCGCCGCTTGCACTCTTGTCCGAGCACACCATGAACCGCGCGGAAGCTCCCCCGATCGAGAATGGCGCGCCGACCCAGGCGCTGCTCGACGAATTGGTGCGCCGCATCGTCGCCGCCGTGCGTCCCCGCCGCATTCTTCTGTTCGGCTCCGCCGATTCAAGCGCCGATCGGAGTGCCCACGAGCACCCAGCGCTGGCCATCGAACCGCTGCAACTGGAAGTGCTTGTATAGCTTGAAGTCGTCGGGGCTCGTGCGCACGGAAATGCCTGGCAGCAGCATCGGCAGATGCAAATCCGGCAGATTCGCCGCCTGCTTCATCACGTTCTCCCGCGTCAAATTGTCTCCACATCGCTTCAAGACTTCGATCAGCAGTTGCGCCATGGTGTAGCCGGCGACATTTAGTTGTTCCTCCGCATTCCCGCTCGGATAGTACTCTTTCATCCACGCCAACCATTCGAGGTAGGCGGCGTCATTCTGCCAGCGCGGATCGCTGGGGTCCTTGAACACGGCAGCAGACATGAGGCCCGCGGAATTGGCCAGCCCGGCCGGCGTCAGGACCGTCTTGATCGAGTTGGATACCAGGGGGACGAAGACGAGCGGGTGCCAGCCGATCTCGGCGGCCTTGCGGATGGCCTGCGCGCTCGTGCGTTGCAGCGCGAAGATGAAAAAGGTGTCGGCTCCCGCGCGGCGCAGATTGATGACCTGCGTGTCTATCGTCGGATCGGCGATTTCGTAGGTCTGTTCGGCGACGATCATCTTTGCTGTGCGCTCGCCCAGGCCCGCTTTGAGCCCCTTGAGATAGTCCTTGCCCAAATCGTCGTTCTGATACAGCACGCCGATGCGCGCGTCCGGTTGAGTGCTGAGCAGGTACTTCGCATATGCGCGCGCCTCCGAGTAATAGTCCGGCAAGCCCGCCATGGACCAGGGATAGGTCTTCGGATCGTTCCAGCGCGCCGCGCCGCTCTGGACGAACAACTGCGGCACCTTCCTGGAATTGAGGTATTGCTGCACGGCCGCATTCGTGGGCGTCCCAAGGGAGGAAAACATCAGGAACACCTGCTCGCTTTCGACCATCTTCCGTGTCACTTCCACGGTCTTGGGGGGGGAGTAGCCGTCATCCTCGCTGAGCAAGGTTATCTTGCGCCCACCCACTCCGCCCTCGGCGTTGACCTTCGCGATGTAGGCGGCCATGGCCCGGGCCACGGTGGCCACCGCCGAAACCGGGCCGCTATAGGCCATCGTTTGGCCGAGCTTGATTTCCTTGTCCGAGACGCCGGGATCGTAGGCGCGCTGGGCCTGGGCCGCCGCCCCAAACGGCAGGCAGCCGATCAGGATCGCGGCGGTAAGCCAACCCTTGCCGAAAGACATCTGCATGATCTTTCTCCTCGAATGCCCAGGGAAACCGGCGCGTCAGGCCGGTCTGTGACGAAGGTCCACGACCCGCCGGGCCTTGCTCTTCGCATCGGCCCGCGGCATGGACCCATCGGGGGTCAACTCGATCTCCACGTTGATTCCGACCGCGGATTTGATGGCCTGGCGGAGGCGGGCCGCCAGGTCCGCTCCCGCCGCCGCATCGGGCTTCACTTCGACCTTCACCGTCAACGACGGGTCTGCGGAACCGCCGCTGACGACGATTTGAAATTCGTTTCCCGTCTCGCGGAACCCCCGCAGCACGGCCTCGATGGCGGTCGGAAAGACGTTCAGGCCCTTGTACCAGATCATGTCGTCGACGCGGCCCTCGATCGAGTTCACCAGCCGCGTCCCCGTGAACCCGCAGGCGCAAGGCTCCGGCGGCGCGGCGCGGGCGATGTCGCGCGTGCGAAACCGCAGCAGCGGCTGGGTGTCGCCCACCAGATTGGTAAAGACGACCTCTCCGGGTTGCTCCGGCGGCAGCGGCGTTCCGGTCGCCGGATCGACGATCTCCGTGATGACGAGATCGTCGGGCAGATGCAGCGCCGCCGACTGCGGACAGGAGCCGCCAAGGGGGAAGATCTCGGTGAGGCCGAAACCATCGCTTACGGCGGCAGCCCAGCCTTGCTCCAGGCGGCGGCGCGTGGCCGCCACGGCGGCGCCGGGCTCACCCACGGACATCAGCACCTTGACCCCGCAGGCGGTCAGGTCCACCCCCATCTCCCGCGCGACTTCCGCCATATGGAGCAGGTACGAGGCGGCGCCCAGCACCACGGTCGGCCGCACCCGCCGGATCAGGTCGATCTTGCCCCGCGTGTCGTACCGGCCGGCCAAGATCACCATGGCGCCGCGCCGCGCCAAGCCCTCGGCGCCGGCGGTTGGGCCGAGCAGCCCGTCGGTCGGGCCCAGGATCATGATCCGGTCGCCCGGCTCCGCGGGGCTGGAGCGCTGAAAGCGGTCCAACACCTTGCTCCAGTCGTTGTGGGAGTACACCCGGAGCAAAGGGGGGCCCGTCGTGCCGGAGGTGGCAAAAAGCTTGTGCCAATGCGTGGGGTGCGAAGCGACGTACGAGCCGAACGGAGGATGCCGCTGCTGATCCTCCAGCAGTTCCGTCTTGGTACAGAAGGGAATGCGCGGCAGATCCTCAAGGCCGGAGATGTCCTCCGGCCGCACTCCGGCGGCGTCGAACTTGCGGCGCCAGAAGGGTGTGTTGTCGCAAACGTAACGCGCCATGGTGCGCAACCGGTCGGCCTGCATCGCGGACAGGGTGCCCCTGGGAAGCCGCTCGATGCGGGAATCGAGTACCAGATATCGCGGCAGCGTCGTCATGGGTGGCATCGCGGGTCCGCAGCGCCTTCATTTGTCCTTGGAGCGGGGCGAGCGGCTGGGCTCGCGGGGCTGCGGCGCCAGTTCGCTCCCGACGGGCCGAAACAGCCGGTTGTGCGGGACGGGCAAGTTGTAGACCCGGGCGGCGTTGCCGCCCAAGATCAAGTTCAGGTCGTCCTGAGCAACGTCCAGGCGTTGCAGTTCGCGCAGACTCCAGCCCCAGACGTCCACCTGGTGGTTGACCGGGGGTTGCTTCCGCAGTTGCACCGCGAAGGCTCCCGGCCGCTGACCCGGCTGGGAGTGGAATGGAATGCTTGCCCCCCAGTCGCACCCCCAGAGCAGCTTTTCGGCGCCCACGTTGGGGTCGCGCAACGCTTTGTCGTAAAGCTCGGACCACCAAAGCCCGGTTTCCAGGTAGACGTTGTCATTGGCACCGGCCACCAGCAAGGCTTCCTCGAAGAAATGCTCCCAGCGCCCCCCTTGAACGCCCCCATGATTGAAGACAATTGGCACGTCGGGATATTCCTGCGCGATATCGAGCAGCCAGATGGGATGGAGCGTCTCCGGCCAGAAGTGATGGGTGAGCGGGTAGCCCATCACAACGCCGGAATGAACCTGCACCACGGTCTTGTGCTTGCGTGCCACCTCCATGGTGGGCCGCATCTGATCGAGGCGTTCGGTTTGGCCGATGGTGCGGCGCCGGCTGTGATCGGCCGGCAATCCCTCGCCGATCCCCACGAATTTTCCGGTTGCCAGCAGTTGATCCAGCTCGGCGGACGCCGCACCGGCATCCCACGGTTCATCCGCGTGACCCGCCCGCTGCCGGGTTCGCGTCGGCATGCACACCGCGACGAACTTGTCCGGGTGGCGAGACACGATTTCCTGATTCAGCTCGTTCGTCATGCCGAATGCCGGCAGCAGGACACACATGTCCACGCTGTAGCAGTCCATGTCGAACAATAGCCGTGGCGAGTTGTCGTAAGGTGTAGAGCCGCTGATGACTTCGGCCAGATCGTTGTAGTTGACGGACTTTTTCTGTTTCAGCTTCTCCACAAGCTGGGGGCCCGGCGCGAAGCGCTGCGCGTGAACGTGGGCATCCACGATGAACCGTCCGAGCTTCATCGGATAGCTCCTTCCAACCAACGTTTCCCGGACGGACCGCCGATGACAGTTGGATCGTTTCCCCCTGCGTCCCCTATCACTATTGTTGAGCCAAAGTCCAATGCGCCGCGATCCGTGCCGCCGATTTGGTTTGCAACTGGGGTCACCTGTGCCGGGTCAGAGCAACTTCCCCCGGCCTCGATCACCTTGCCGCCGGATGGGGTCACCCTTGGAGCGTCCAACTGGCAGTACAATGCCCGAAGATATTGGAAATCAATTAATTTGGATCATCCTGGATAGTGTGCTATAAGCAAGTTCTCGATCAGCGGAAGCCCTCATATTTTACCGAGGTCCTCAGCAATGGACGCGCCGGAAGGCAGCTTTGAGTTTCACCCCGCGGTGGCGGCGTGGCTGGAGCGCACGCACGGGCGGCCCACGGCGCCCCAGGCCCAAGGGTGGCCGGCCATCCAGGCGCGCCGCCACACGCTGATCGCGGCGCCCACGGGCTCGGGCAAGACGCTGGCCGCGTTCCTGGCCGCCATTGACGGCCTGGTGCGGCAGGGTCAGAAGGGCCCGCTGCCGGACGAGACCCAGGTGCTCTACGTCTCGCCGCTCAAGGCGCTCAGCAACGACGTGCAGAAGAACCTGCAGGAGCCGCTGGAGGGCATCCAAGCGGACTTGAAGGCGCGGGGCTACCGGCCGGTCGCCATCCGCACCAGCGTGCGCACGGGGGACACGCCCGCCAGCGAGCGGGTGGCGATGGTGAAACGCCCGCCTCACATCCTGGTGACCACGCCTGAGTCCCTCTACATCCTGATCACGAGCGTGAAGGGCCGGCGGATGCTCTCCACCGTGCGCACGGTGATCGTGGACGAGATCCACGCCCTGGTGCAGAGCAAGCGCGGCGCGCACCTCGCCCTGAGCCTGGAGCGGCTCGAGGCGCTCACGCTGCCCCACCGCGGCGCGGGGCACCGCCATCCCGTGCCGCTGGCGCGCATCGGCCTGTCGGCGACCCAGAAGCCCATCGAGACGGTAGCGCGCTTCCTGGTAGGCGGCGGCGGCAACGGCTCCGTACCCATGGGCGCCACAGGCGCCGGGCCGGACTGCACCATCGTCGACACGGGCCTGCGCCGCACGTTGGACGTCGCCATCGAGCTGCCCATCTCGCCCCTGGAAGCCGTGATGGCGGGCGAGGTGTGGGGCGAAATCCACGAGCGGCTGCTGCAGCTCATCGAGGAGCACCGCACCACGCTGATCTTCGTCAACACGCGCCGCATGTCCGAGCGCGTGGCCCGCGCCTTGAGCGAACGCCTGGGCCCCGAGCACGTCACCGCCCACCACGGCAGCCTTTCCCGGGAGGCGCGCCTGCAAGCCGAGCAGCGCCTGAAATCCGGCAGCCTGCGCGCCCTGGTCGCCACCGCTTCCCTGGAGTTGGGGATCGACATCGGGGCCGTGGACCTGGTCTGCCAAGTGGGGTCCGTGCGGGCGATCTCCACGTTTCTGCAGCGCATCGGCCGCTCCCGCCATCACCTGGGCGGGGTGCCCAAGGGCCGCTTCTTTCCCCTCACGCGGGATGAACTGGTGGAAAGCGCCGCCCTGCTGGATGCCGCCCGGCGGGGCGAACTGGACGAACTGTGGGTGCTGCCGCAGCCGCTGGACGTGCTCGCCCAGCAAATCGTGGCCATGGCCGCCTGCGAGGATTGGGCGCTGGACGATCTCTACGCCCTCGTGCGCCGCGCCTACCCCTATCGCGGGATCGCGCGGCCCGAGTTCGACGCCGTCGTGGACATGTTGTCCCAGGGCTTCGTCACCGCCCGCGGCCGGCGGAACGCCTATCTGCACCTGGACGCGGTGAACGGCCGCGTGCGGGGCCGCAAGGGCGCGCGGCTGATCGCGATCACCAACGGCGGGGCCATTCCCGACAACGCGGACTACGACGTGGTGCTGGAACCGTCGGACACGTTCGTCGGAACGGTGAACGAGGACTTCGCCATCGAGAGCATGGCGGGCGACATCTTCCAGTTGGGCAACACGTCCTGGCGCATCCTGCGGGTGGAGACCGGCAAGGTGCGCGTGGAGGACGCCCAGGGGCAGCCGCCCACCATTCCCTTCTGGCTGGGCGAGGCGCCGGGCCGCTCCAAGGAGCTTTCCGCGGCCGTTTCCCGCCTGCGCGAGACCGTGGACCGGTTGCTCGGTGGAGAAAACCCATCCCCTCTCCCCCTCCCCGCAGGGGAGGATGTCCACCGCGCACCCATGATCCCGCCGCCTGAGGAATGGGTAGGACGGGCCTCCGTGCCCGTCACGCCGCCCGCGGGTCAGGATTTGGTGGGACGGGCGTCCCCGCCCGTCGTCTCCAATCCAGAAGGGCGAGGACGCCCGTCCCACCCTCCGCTCAGGCTGGGTGAGCAGATGGAATTGCCCGTCGCCCGGTCAGCCGCGCGCGAGACCGCGCCGCGCATGGAGCCGATGCCGTCCGCCGCGCCAGCTTCGGGTCCCGCGCCCGTGACGGCCGGATCTGCCACCGCTCTAGCTCCGCCGCCGCCCGCATTGGCTTCCGCCGTGGCGTGGCTCATGGGTGATCTCGGACTCTCAGGCGCGGCGGCGCTGCAGTTGGCCGAGTATCTGGCGGCGGCCCGGGCGGCCTTGGGCGTGATGCCCAGCCAGCAGACCCTCGTGCTGGAGCGCTTTTTCGACGAGGGGGGCGGCATGCAGTTGGTGCTCCACTCCCCGTTCGGCAGCCGGGTCAACCGCGCGTGGGGCCTCTCCCTGCGCAAGCGCTTCTGCCGCAAGTTCAACTTCGAGCTGCAGGCGGCGGCCACGGAGGATGCGATCGTGCTCTCCCTGGGGCCCACCCACAGCTTTCCGCTGGAGGAGGTGTTCGGCTACCTCAACGCGCGCACGGTGCGCCCCCTGCTGGTGCAGGCGCTGCTGGCCGCCCCGATGTTTGCCGTCCGCTGGCGCTGGAACGCCAACGTGGCCCTGGCTGTGTTGCGCCGGCAGGGGGACCGCAAGGTGAGCCCCTTCCTGCAGCGCATGAGGGCGGAGGATCTGCTCTCGCTCGTGTTCCCGGATCAGGCCGCGTGCTTCGAGAATCTCCAGGGCGACCGGGAGATTCCCGACCACCCGCTGGTCAACGAGACCATCCGCGATTGCCTGGAAGGCGCCATGGACATCGCGGGGCTGGAGGCGCTGCTGGGCGCGATCGAGCGCGGGGAGAAGCAACTGGTCGGCCGGGACCTGCGCGAGCCTTCGCCCCTGGCCGCGGAAATCCTCAACGCCCGGCCCTATGCCTTCCTGGACGATGCCCCGCTGGAGGAACGCCGCACGCGGGCCGTCGTGCAGCGCCGCTGGCTCGATCCCGAGACCGCCAGCACCCTGGGCGCGCTGGACGCCGCCGCCATTGCCCAGGTGCGCCAGGAAGCCTGGCCCAGCGTGGGCAACCCGGACGAGATGCACGATGCCTTGCTCACGCTGGGCTACCTGACCGCGCAGGAGATCGAAGCGGGCGCGCGGTCAGCCGGCGGCTCCCCCGAGGAGGCCCCGGCCGTTAGCGGCGGCTGGCAGGCGTTTCTCCCGGCGCTGGTCGAGCAGGGGCGGGTGACCCAAGTGCAGGCCGCCGGCCGCGGCTTCTGGGTGGCGGCCGAATGGATCGGGGCCTTTCGCGCGCTCTATCCGGGGTTGGAGGAAGCCCCGCCGCTGCACTTGCCGCCCACGTTGGCCGACCGCGCCTGGTTGCCGGACACGGCCCTGGCCGACCTGTTGCGCGTGCGGCTGGCCGGGACGGGACCGGTCACATTGGCGGCGCTGACGGCCCAGGTGGGACTGCCCGAGGTCGACGTGCAGGGCGCCCTGATCACATTGGAGAGCGAGGGGCTCTTGCTGCAGGGCCGCTACACGCCCGGCGCGGAGCAGGCCGAGTGGTGCGAGCGCGGCCTGCTGGCCCGCATTCACCGCTACACCCTCAACCGCCTGCGGCGGGAGATCGAGCCGGTCACGCCGGCCGACTACCTGCGCTTCCTGGCCCATTGGCAGCGCGTGGAGTTCGACCAGCGCGTCACCGGTGTGGACGGCTTGGCCGCGGCGGTGGAGGTGCTGGAGGGATTCGAGGCCCCCGCCGCCGCCTGGGAGACCGAGTTGCTGCCCGCGCGCGTGGATCGCTACGACCCGGAATGGCTGGAGCGGCTCTGCCTATCGGGCCGGGTGGTCTGGGCGCGCCTCACGCCGCCGCCGATTGCCGGCAGCCGGCGCTGGGGTCCGGTCGCCACGACGCCCATCGCCCTGCTGCAGCGCGCCCGGCTGGCCCAGTGGGCCGCCCTGCTGGAAGCGTCGCCCAGCGAGCCCCTGGCGCTTTCCAGCCCGGCGCGCGCGGTCGCGGAGCACCTGCTCGGGCGGGGCGCCTGCTTCTTCGACGATCTGGCCGCCGCCGCCGGCCTGCTGCCCACCCAACTGGAGGAAGCCCTGGGCGAGTTGGTGAACTGGGGACTGGTCACGGCGGACAACATCGCCGGCATCCGGGCGCTGATCACCCCCGCCTCCAAGCGGCCCCCGGTGCGGATGCGCGGCCGGCTGGGCACCGCCGCGATGGAGAGCGCGGGACGGTGGTCCCTGCTGCCCTGGGCGGCGGGCCGCATCCATCCGCCGCCGAAGCCCGAGCGCCCCGTCCCGCGCCGCACCTTCAGCCTGCCGGCGGAGGCGGTGGAGGCCTACGCCATGTCCCTGCTGCGCCGCTACGGCGTCGTCTTCCGCCGCTTGCTGGAGCGCGAACGCCTGGCGCCCGCCTGGTATGAGTTGCTGCGCGTCTACCGCCTGCTGGAAGCGCGGGGCACCGTGCGCGGGGGACGGTTCGTCACCGGCGTCAGTGGCGAGCAATACGCCTTGTCCGAGGCCGTGACCCAGTTGCGCGACTTGCGCCGCCGTCCGGCGGTGGGCCGCATGCTCACGGTCAGCGCCGCCGATCCGCTCAACCTGGCGGGCATCGTCACCCCCGGCGGCCGCGTCCCGGCCTACGTGGGCAATCGGGTGCTCTACCGCGACGGCGAGCCCCTGGCCGGGCTGGAAGCGGGCGAGTTGGTGCAATTGGTGCCGCTGGACGAGGCCACCCAGCGCGCCTGCCGCGCGGCCCTGCACCAGCACGGCATGGACCGCGTGGGGAGAAGGAGCGGATAGCCACGTCCGAGGGCTCGCCCGAATGAAACTGCCGCAAGCTGACCGGGCGATCGTGCCGGAAGCGAAGATAACCCGCTATCTTCTCTCCCGCACCAATCCACGCGGCCAACAGAAGGTCAGGTTCTTCGAACGATTTGGGTTTTCAATCGGGCGGTGGGAGGCACTCGCGGATGCGCTTCTCGCACACGGAAGAGCGCATGATGTTGTTGCGCATGAGGTTACTTCATTCGGGACTTGGTATACGGTGGAGGGCAATCTTGAGACCCCGGTGGGGGAAACGCCCAAGATTCGGTCGGTCTGGTTCGTGGACTCGGGAGCCTCCATTCCACGGTTTGTGACAGCCTATCCGCTGCCGCGGAGACGATCATGATCCAAGAACTGGATACGGTCATTCTGACCAGCGATATCCCCACGTACGGCCTCAAACGGGGCGACATGGGTACCGTCGTGCTGCTCCATGGCGACGCGGGCTTCGGCGTGGAGTTCACGACCTTGGACGGGGAAACCGTCGCCGTCGTCTCACTGACCAAGGATCAGGTGCGCGCCGTCGGTCCCCACGAGATGCCGCATTCTCGGCGACTCGAGAAGCACGCCTCATAGGCGGACACTGCGCACGTCCCTCCAATTTCATTGCGAGCCTAGCGGAAGCCTCTCAGCGCGACTGCCGCGCGGCCCTGCACCGGCACGGCATGGACCGGGTGGGGCGGAGGAGCGGGTAGGGCCCAAGTTTCCTCGGTGGCGATGGAATGGCATACTGTATTGTCCAACACGGGAGGCCCGATGCGTTACTCAAATCCGACCCTTCCTCAGCGCGCCGTCGCTGACTATTGCAGACGTCACCACATCCAGCGTCTCGCATTGTTCGGTTCGGTACTCCGCGACGACTTCGGTCCCGACAGCGATGTGGACATCGTCGTTGATTTTGAGCAAGGCCACGTGCCAGGGCTGATCGCGCTGGGTAGGCTGGAACGGGAACTTTGGGATCTGGTGGGCCGCCGTGTCGATTTGCACGTGACCGATGCGCTCAGACCCAACGTCCGTGAGGCCGTTGCCGCGTCCAGCCAAGTTCAATATGAACGGCGATGATCAGCAGCGCCTCATGGATATGCGGGAGTACGCGCAACGGGCTGTCCGAGGCGTGGCGGGCAGGTTACGCGGCGACCTCGACCTAGACGTCGATCTGGCGGACCTCTTGGTCCATCGGGTCATCATGACCGGAGAAGCGGCGGGAAAGGTCAGCGAGGCAACCCGCAAGACGCTGCCTGAGATTCCTTGGCCGGATGTGACCGGCATTCGGCACCGGCTGCTTCACGACTACAGCCGCATCAATTTTGATATTCTGTGGGCCACGGTCACTGAAGACTTCCCGCCGCTGATTCGTCTGCTCGAAAGTGCGCTGGACAAGAAGTAGTTGCGGCCCCCCAGCGCGCCTGCCGCGTAGCGCTACATCAGCACGGCATGGACCGCGTGGCTAGAAGGAGCGGGTAACTGTGGTAGAATGGTGGAAATGATATTGCCGCCAACTCACTCAGGGAAAGTCGTGCCGACGCGAGAAACCAGCACGGGAAAGCGAAAGGTACCGCCGACAGTTTCCCGACCCCAGCGCAATGGTGGCAAGGGGAAAAGAAAGGTCCGGCCTATGACCGCCGCGGACTTGCTAAAGTCCGGTTTCATCGGCATGTGGGCAGACCGCACGGATATTGCCGATAGCGAGCAATTTGCCAGGGATCTTCGCCAAAAAGCGCAGGACCGGGGCTCACGAGATCGCGCATTTTCGACGGTGGAGATCCACGCACCCTAGCTAGTGCCACCAAGGCGCACTACTTCTTTCTCCGATACCGGAAGTCGCAGTGCGACGCCCCCTGCATGAGGGTCTGGGTGCGCTTGAACTCCACGTCGGGATTGAAGCCCTCGATCAGGCTGGCGTCGCGGTTGCAGCTCAGGGTGTAGCCCAGATCGGCCAGCCCCAATTCGCGGTACATCTCGGCGTACCGGCAACGCGTCACGTTGTAGTGGTACTCGTCGTCGGTTTCCTTCAGCACGTCGAACTCGAGCGCCCCCCCGCGCCGCCAGGGCTCGTGCAGATCGGCGAAGGCCTTCAGGCCACGGTCCGGCGCGGCGGCGGCCAACTCGCGGCCTTTCTCGCGGGCCAGTTCCTTGATCACCCCGGCCACGATGGCGCGGGTCTGCTCCGGCCCCAGCGCCTGCTCGAAGGCTTTGACGAGGGGCTTGATCACGCCCGCCTCGATGCGCCGCTGCTGCAAGATGCCGATCGGTACATCGGTCATGAACGGATTCCCCCAGTCAGGACAACCGGCAACCTGAAACGAAGAGCGTCTAAAACAACTGCCATCCACAGATTTCACAGATTCTCCCGCGAAGCCGCTTTCTTGGCGAAACGTTTGCGGTGCATTCGGGAGTGAATGAATGGACAACTTTCCTGTGTAAAGAGTTGGCCTTGCAAGCCAGTGTCCGGCCGGTAAGG
>JBGPEV010000024.1:0-12653 GCA_041482995.1 bacterium
GCGGTCGAATCGGCGTCCATCGGCGTTCATCGGTGGTTCCAACTGCTGTTGCCGTTCCTTGCACCTTTGCGTGGGACCCATTGCCGTTCCTTTGCGCCTTTGCGCGAACCCCGTTGTTGCAGTGATCGGTGTCCGTCGGTGTGCATCGGTGGTTCCCTTGGCAGTTCTTCGTGTCCATTGTGTCCTTTGTGTTGAGGGTGTTGGCCGTCTTGCTAGACGTCATAAATAGCGACACTCTTTGGAAACCGAACCTCTCTAACGGAACAAACCCAATCGACTTATCCTGCTGATCAGAATAGGAAATCTGAGTGCATCAGCAGGAGCCGTTCTCCCCCTCTCCTCTCCTGACTCTCCGGGGAGGGAGAGGGGGAAGGGGGAGGAGGGTGGAGTGCAGCAATCTCATTAACCCGCAAGCGGATCGTGGAGCGGTGCATGGAAGCCGGGAGAGTGGGGCGCCAGCCCTGGGGCCACGGCGAGGCGCCACCGCGATTGACCTGCGCGCTGCCGTTTGGGAGAACAGCCAGAGCCTTGACTTGCGGGACGCTCGGCCTGAGCGCTGGCCGGACGTCCGACACCCCATCTTCCGGAGAATTCGATGCTTGCTGTCGTGGCTACCCTCAAGGTGAAGGCAGGGATGGAGCGGGAGTTCGAAACGGTCGCCAAGCAACTCGTTGAGAAGGTCAACGCCAGTGAGGTTGGGTGCAAGCTTTACACCCTGTGCAAGGCGGAGGCGCCGCTCACCTATGTCTTCCTGGAGCGCTACGTGGACGAGGCGGCGGCCAAGGCGCACCGCGCTTCCGGCCACTTCAAGGACCTGGGCCGCCAGATGGGCGCGTTCATGGATGGCCCGCCGCAAGTGATGCGCCTGACCGAGGTTTGACCGGCGCCCGGGCAGGCGGGGCCGCGGCCAGCGCGCCATGGGGTGCGGGGGGTTGGACGATGGGCAGCGCACATTCTTCACGCCGTAACCGCCATGCTCAAGACGCACGGACGCTACGACTATTCTCCACTCCCCTCCCGGCCGGACTACGCCTGGCCGGGGGGAAAGCGGCTCGCTATTCACTTCTCGCTCAATGTCGAGCACTTCGCCTTTGGCGAGGGGATGGGCAATGACTACGGAGGGCCGCACCCGCAACCCAATACGCGCAGCTTTGCCTGGCGGGACTATGGCAACCGGGTCGGCGCCTGGCGGCTGCTGGAGTTGGCCGAGCGTTACCGGTTGCCCTTCGCGTTGCTCACCAATACCGAACTCTATGCATATTGCCCGGAGCTGGTGAAGGCCTTCAGCGCCCGCGGCGATGAGATCGTCGGACACGGCCGCACCAACGCCGAGCGGCAGGCGGACATGAGTCTGGAGCAGGAGCGGGCCTGCATCGCGGAGGCGACGGCGGCGATCGCCCGGCATGAGGGCCAGGCCCCCCGGGGGTGGCTCGCGCCGTATATCTCGCAGACCCGCGACTCCCTGGACCTGCTCAAGGCGGCGGGGTATCGCTACATGATGGATTGGCCGCTGGACGACCAGCCCGTCTGGTTCCGCACCCAGCACGGGCCGATCCTCTCCGTGCCCTATGCGCACGACCTGAACGATTCGCTGGAGGTGGTGACGCGCCGCACGCCGTCACGAGAATGGTGCGCCAACCTGGTTGACCAGTTTGACGAGATGCTCGAGGAATCCCGCCGGCGTCCGCTGGTGATGCCCATCGTGCTGCACAGCTTCATCGTCGGTCACCCCTATCGGCTGCGCCAGTTCCGCCGGGTGCTCGAGCACATACTGAAGCACCGCGACGAGGTGTGGCTGGCCCGGCCCGGGGATTTTGGCGCCCACATCGAGACGCGGCCCCCCAACCTCGTGCGTGGGTGGGCACATGCCGCGCGCGCGCGGCGGCCGTAGCCACGGCGGCCCGAGGAGTCGATGGATTGTGGAAATGGAGGAGGATTGCCTGTGAGCGCAACCGATCCGCTGCTTCCCACGACCGTTATCGGCAGCCATGCCTTGCCGAGCTGGCTGTGGCTGGCCCGTCCGGCCATCGCCGACGGCCGGTTTGGACCGACCGATATCGAGGAGACGCTGGAGGATGCAACCCGCATCGCCATTGCCGATCAAATCGAGGCCGGCGTGGACGTGATCAGCGACGGCGAAATGCGCCGCGTCAATTTCATCGTCGGCTTCTATAGCCACCTCACCGGAATCGATTTCAGCGCACCGTCTCGCCGCATGGGGCCGCCCCACTGGGATTCCGAGCAGCGCATGGTGGCGCGGGAGAAGATTCAGGCGCCCCACGGACTGGGAATCGTGCAGGACTTCAAGCTGGCGCGGGGCATCACACAGCATCCCCTCAAGGTCGCCTGCCCGGGGCCCGTGACGCTGGCCACGCCGCTGCGGCTGGGGGACGCCTACCGCACGCAGGAAGCGCTGATCGCGGACCTGGTGCCCATCGTGAACCGCGAACTCAAGAGCCTGGTCGACGCGGGCGCCACCGTGATCCAGATCGACGAGCCCAACTACAACATGCTGGGACAGGGCGATCCCCAACCGTGGATCGAATCGTTCAACGCGGCCGTGGCGGGGGTGAAAGCGACGATTCACTTGCACATTTGCTTCGGCAATCTGAACAGCAAGCCCTTTGCCGCGCCGCGTCTCTACGAGCGCCTCTTTCCCCACGTGCTCGCAGCCAAGGCGAGCCGCCTGGTGCTGGAGTTCGCCAGCCGGGAAATGGCGGAAATCGACCTGATGCAGCGGTATCCCAGCGACAAAGAACTGGGGCTGGGCGTGATCGACGTGAAGGCGTATCGGGCGGAGACGGCGGACGAGGTGGCCATGCGCATCCGTAAGGCCCTCAAAGTGATCCCCGCGGACAAGTTGGCCATCAACCCCGATTGCGGATTCTGGGACACGCCGCGCTGGATCGCGCGCCGCAAGCTGAAGGCGATGGTCGAAGGCGCCAAGAGGGTCCGTCAGGAACTGACGGGCAAGGCCTAGCCCGCGTCCGCCGTTCCTGGCCGATCCCCGCGCTGCGGGTTGCGGCGGCGCGCCAAACACCGCTTGCGAAGACGACGCGGCAAACTTGGAGACACTTCGGGCGGAGAGCCCTGGTGAGTCGCCGTGCCTCATGCATGACAGGACGAATAAGTTCGTTGCGCTGCGTGAACCCCCACGTGGCGCAAACACCCAGGTGAAATCACCCCGGTTTGAAACGCGTTTCAATTATCCGCCGGCGGTTGAAACTCCAAGCCATTTCAGCTAGACAGGGCACGAGCAGGGGGGAAGCGCCGACTCAGAGATCGACTCCTTCGCCGCAGTTCCGTGCAATACCAATTCCCAACCGAACTCCAGGGGGACCTATGACCCACTCCATTCGCCAGACTATCGCCACGCCGAGCACCCATGCCCGGCGGCGAAGCACATTGAGTATCGTGATCGGGCTGCTGCTGGCCCTGGCTTTCGCCACGCCCGTCGCCGCCCAGCAGACTATGAAGATCGGCGTCGTTTCGTTTCTCTCGGGCCCCGCCGCCTTCTTCGGCGTTCCCGGCCGCAACGGTGCCGAGGTGGTAATTGAGGGAATTAACAACGGTACGCTGCCCGCGCCCTACAATACCAAGGGCATCGCGGGTGCAACGATCGAAGCCGTCTATGTCGACGAGACCGGCAGCACCACCAAGTTGGTGGAGGACTTCCGCAACCTGGTGCAGCGCCAGAACGTGGACGCGGTGATCGGGTACATCGGCAGTGGCAGCTGCCTGGCCGTCGCGCCGGTCGCCGAGGAACTCAAGATGTTGACAGTGTTTCATATCTGCGGGACGCCGCGCATCTTCGAGGAGAAGGACTACAAGTACGTCTTTCGCACCAGTTCCCATTCCACCATGGACAACGTGGCGGCGGCACACTACGTGGCCAAGATTGTCCCGAACGCCGCCACCTATAGCCACATTAACCAGAACTACGCCTGGGGACAGGACTCCTGGCGGGACTTCAAGCTGGCGATGGACCACCTGATGCCGAATGCCAAGTTGTCCTCCGAGCAATGGCCCAAGCTGTTTGCCGGTCAGTATAGCTCTGAAATTTCCGTGCTGTTGGTGAGCAATTCGGACGTTATTCATTCCAGCCTGTGGGACGGGGACCTGGATAGCTTCGTATTCCAGTCAGGGGCGCGGGGGCTGACGAAATCCTCCAGACTGGTGCTGACGACCGCTGAGGCGAACATGTACCGGTTGGGAGCCAAGATGCCGGATGGCGTCATCATCGGAGCACGGGGACCCTACGGCGTACTCGCGCGCGATACGGAGTTGAACCGGTGGTTCCAGCAGAAGTACTTCGACCGGTTCGGCTCGCCAGCCATTTACCCCGCCTACATGGTGGCTCAGTCCTTTTTGGGCCTGAAATTGGCTTACGAAAAGACGGCGCAGAAGCTGGGTGGCAAAATGCCCACGCGGGAGCAAGTTATCCCAAACTTCGAGCACCTGACCTTTGAGGCATTTGGGACGGAGGTGAAGATGGCGCTCGGCAAGGGTCATCAGGCCATTACCGAGACGGCATACGGGCAGTACAAGTTCGACAAGTCTACCGGCACAGCTTCCATTACCAACGTGGAGCGTTTCGCCGCCGAATGTGTCAATCCCCCGGAAGGCGTGAAGGCCGACGACTGGGTGAAGGGCGGGCTGAAGGGCGCCAAGTGCAACTAGCACATCCTATCCCTGGACCGGCGGCGGCAGTCCTGCCTGCCGGTCCGGGCGTACAATCTCCCACGGGAACCTGGGTGCGATGCTGACCCTGCTCGCCATTCTGGTCGATGGCCTGGTCTACGCGTCCTGGCTGTTCATTGTCGCCGTCGGCCTGTCGCTGATCTTCGGTGTGATGAAGATCCTCAACGTCGCCCACGGCAGCCTCTATGCCTTCGGCGCTTACGCCGCGGCCACATTGATCGGAGCATACTTCAATGCGGGCTGGGCGCCGCTGGGCAGCTTTGCCGTGATGCTGCTCGCGGCCGTGGCGGTAGGCGCAATCCTGGGGCTGGCGCTGGAGCGCGGCTTGTTGCGCTTCATGTACGGCCGCGACGAGGTGATCATCGTGCTGGTCACTTATGCCGCGTTCCTCATTCTGGAAGACAGCATCCTGCTCATCTGGGGCACCAACCCCTACTTTGCGTTCCAACCCTATGCCCTGCTCGGTAATGCAAGCGTTGGGCGGCTGGCTTTCGCCAACTACGATCTATCCATGATCGGGCTTTCCGTCGTCACCGGCGTGCTGCTGTGGTGGGCGCTGACGCACACCCGGCAGGGCAAGCTGCTGCAGGCCGTGATCCACGACCGGGAGATGGCCCAGGCGCTGGGGATCAACGTAACCCGGGTGTTCACGGCGACGTTCGTGCTGGGCGCGATGCTGGGTGCATTGGGCGGCGCCGTCACCGCTCCGCAGATTTCCGTCACGCCCGGTATCGGGGTTGAAGTGATCGTTGTCGCGTTCGCCGTCGTCGTGATCGGCGGCATGGGCAGCATTCCCGGCGCCGCCATCGGCGCCCTCATCGTCGGCCTGATTCGCGCGGCGACGGTGCACCTGTTCCCGCAAGTGGAACTGTTCGTGATCTACGCCGTCATGTCCCTGGTGCTGGCCTTCCGCCCGGCCGGGCTGTTTGGCCGCGCCGCGGCCAGGAAGATCTGACCATGGCCATCGACCGGTTCGGGGTGCAACTGGGGTTGGCCTTCGTGGTGCTCGCGGCGGCGGGCTTTCTCCTGCCCGCTTGGGCCGTGTTCCTGCTCACGCTCTCGCTGGCCAAGGGGCTGGTGGTGTTGGGCTTGCTGATCCTTTGGCGCACGGGCTTGGTGCCGTTCGGGCAGGCGCTTTACTTCGGCGCCGGGGCCTACGCCGTCGGCCTGCTCGTGCTGTTGACGGGATTGCGGGACATCGTCGTGCTGACCCTGGCCGCGATCCTCATTCCCATGCTGCTGGCGTGGCTGGTGGGGCTGCTGCTCTGCCGCTATCGGGATATCTTCTTCGCCATGCTTTCCATGGCCTTCTCCATGATCCTCTACGGAATCCTGGTGAAGACCGAGGCGCTGGGCAGCACGGACGGCTTCAATGTGGCGCCGCCGACCTTCCTCGGCTTCGCGCCCAGCGGCGAGACCATGCGCGTGAGCATCTACCTGTGGGTCGCGCTGCTTTCGCTGGCGGCCGCCTACGGTGTGCACCGCTATCTCTCCTCGGCACTGGGTCAATTGGCCTCCGCCATCCGCGACAACGAGATCCGGGTGGAGTACCTCGGTGTGTCCGTGCAGCGGGTGATCCTCATCAAGGCGATCATTGCCGCGGGCCTGGCCGGCGCCGGCGGGGCGGTGACCGCGTTCGCGGTGGGGCACATCGATCCGGATGCGATGACCTATTGGACGGTCTCCGGCGAGTTCGTATTCATCACCATCCTGAGCGGCACCGGCAGCATCTTCGCGCCCTTCGTCGGGTCCCTGCTGTTCGAGCTGATCCGCAGCTTCGCCATCCAATACGCGCCGCACTTCTGGCAGATGGTTTTGGGCGTGTCCCTGCTGTTGATCATCCTGTTCCTGCCCAATGGACTGTGGTCGGTCTTCACCCGCCTGCGGAAGCGAGGCTGACATGGCGCTCCTGGAAACGCGTGGGTTGACCAAGACCTTCGGCTCCGTCACGGCCGCCTCCAATATCAACGTCGCGGTGGACGAGCGGGAGGTGATCGGGATCATCGGCGCCAACGGTGCGGGCAAGACCACGTTCGTGAACATGGTGACCGGCTACCTGAAGCCCAGCCAGGGATCGATCTGGTATCGGGGACAGGACATCACCCGGCACGCGCCGCGGGAGATCACGCGGATGGGCATCTGCCGGTCGTTCCAGGTGCCCCAGGTCTTCATGTCCAGCTCGCTGTTCGACAATCTCCTGCTCGGCCTGGGCGTGGCGGAACAGGAGCGGCCCTCGTTCTGGCGGCCGCTGCGCCAGCCGCATCTGGTCGAGGCGGCCGAGCTGATCGTCGCGCGCTACGACATGAGCCAATACCGGGATCAGCAGGTGGCCCTGCTGCCGCAAGGCGTCCGCAAGCTGCTGGACATCGCCATGGCGATGGCGCACCGGCCCCGCATCGTCCTGCTGGACGAACCCACCTCCGGGGTAAGTGTGAGCGAGAAGTTCGGCATCATGGACGTGGTGATGGGGGCCCTGCGCGATACGGGCGTGACCGTGCTGTTCATCGAGCACGACATGGAGATCATCTCGCGCTATGGCAGCCGGGTGATCGCATTCGCGGAAGGAACCATCCTCGCCGACGGACCGCCGCAGCAGGTGCTCGCCGACGAACAGGTGCGGCGCTACGTGATCGGCGAGGAATTGCACCGCGCATCCGGCGCCGCCGGTGGAGAGTTGGGCCAGCCCGGAGGCGCCCATGCTTAGGGTCGAAGGCCTGGTGGTCAACATCGGGACCGCCAACATTCTGCGGGATGCCCATCTGGCCGTGCGCCCCGGCGCCATGTGCGGACTGATCGGACGCAACGGCGCCGGCAAGACCACGTTCATGCGCAGTGTGATGGGGGCGCTGCCGGTGCAGGGCGGGCGCATCGAGTTGGATCATTTCGACCTGCATCAGGTGCATCCCCACCGCCGTCCCCACATGGGAATCGGGTACATGCCGGAGGACCGCCGCTTGGTGCCGGATTTCACCACGGAAGAGAATATCCTGTTGCCCGCGTGGGCCACTCGCATGGAGGACACGGCCGACCGGCTGGAGTGGATTTATCGTCTGATGCCGGAAGTGCAACAGTTCGCCTATCGCCTGGCCAGCCAATTGAGCGGAGGGCAGCAGAAGCTCGTGGCCCTGGCGCGCGCCCTGATGTGCGGCAACAAGCTGTTGCTGCTCGATGAGCCGTTTGAAGGCGTGGCGCCCGCGCTGGCCCGGCGCCTGGCGGCGGTGCTGTCCAATCTCAAGGATGAGGGGTTGTCCGTGCTGCTGGCGGAATCCAACGAGCGGCACGTGGCCGATTTGCTGGATACGATCTACGTCATCGAACGCGGCAGCATCCGTCCGGCCTGACCGCCCGAGCCGTGGCCGCTAGTGGCCGTGCCGGCGCATCATGAGCAGGTGCTCCGCCTCGGTCACCACCTCGCCGCGCTGATTGACCAGTTCCACGATTTCCGTGACGATGCCGCGGTCCGCGTGGCGGGTTTCGCGCTTGGCCGTGATGCGCCAGCGGGTGCGCAGAGTGTCGCCGATGAAGATCGGCTTGGCGAATTTCACCGTCCAGCTCAGCGAGGCGATGGCCGTGCCGTCACCCTGCCCCATGCGGTACTTCATGCCCTCCATCAGGGCCAATCCATAGAGCCCGTGGGCGATGCGCCGTCCATAGGGCGTCGTCTTGGCGTACTCCTCATCGGTGTGCAACTGGTTCCAGTCCCCGGTGAGGGCGGCGAACTGAACGAGGTCGGATTCCGCGATGGTGCGGCCGGTGGTCACGTACTCGGCCCCCACTTCGAAGTCCTCGTAGAATAACGCGGTCATGCTTCGATCCTTGGCGGCTTGCGGTGAAGAGACCCGGGTCTGCGCCCGCTAGGAAACCTTGCGCGCCCGCTCGGCGCCGAGGAGTCCGGCCGCGATCAGGGCGCGCCGAATCTGCTCCCGCTCGTGGGGCTCGATCCGGCAAAGCGGCGGGCGCACCACCGCGCGGTCGATGCGGCCCAGCAGCGCCAGGGCCTCTTTCATGCGGTTGTGCATATCGACGAAGGGCGGGGCATAAAATACCCGCACCAGGGGATCCAACCGGTCGTTGATGCGCCGGGCCTCGGCGAGGTCCTTGCGCTGAACCGCGCTGAACATCGCGGCTTGCAGATCCGCCACCACGCTGCCCATGCCGGAAATGGCGCCATCGGCCCCCAGCAAGAAGCTGCCCAGCAGCGACAGGGTGTAGCTGGACAGCATGGCGACGGGCCGCCCCGTGGCACGCACTGCCCGCAGATTGCGCTCCAGGGCTACCATGTCATTGCTCCAGTCCTTCACCCCCGCCACGGTGGGAATCTCCGTCAGTTGGGCGAGCGTCTCGGGGCTGTAGCCGATGCCGCCGACAGGCGGGTATTCGAACACGATCAGCGGCAGATCGACCGCGTCGGCAATGGCGCGGAAGTGGCCGACCGCCATTTCGGGACGGTGCTGGGCGCCCCACATGAACACGGTCGGCGGGAACACCAGCGCGCCGGCGGCGCCCAGGGACTTGGCCTCGCGGACCATGTCCACGGCTTCGAGCGTGTTGTCCGTATAGATGCCGGTGATGAGCGGCACGCGGCTACCCACCTCGTCCAGCGCGATCTCGAGCGCGCGCCGCCGCTCGGCCCGGTCCAGCGAGGAGACCTCGCCCGCGTGGCCGTTGCAGACGATCCCCGTCACGCCCGGGGCCTCCGCCAGCCAGCGCAGGTGACGCCGGTAGTTGGGCTCGTCAATGGACAGGTCTTCGCGAAACGGCAGCAGATTGGCCGGCATCACTCCGGAAAACCGGAAGTTCGTCCCCATGGCGTCCTCGTTCGGCTGAGTGAACGGATGAGCGCATCCTAACCCGATTGTCCCGGCGATGTCATGAGCCGGTGCTTTGAGCCGCTGGCCCGGAAGCTGGGGACTTGCTATCACCGGGAGCGGCGCCGGATGGACGCCCCGACGGTTCAACGATACAGAATCGAGAGCCCAGGAGGATCTTCCCATGAGCGATGCGGCCGGAGGCATGTTGGTGGTGTGGACCAACGTGGCGCCAGGCGGAGAGGCCGACTTCGACGCGTGGTACACGCGCGAGCATGTTGCCGACCGCGTGAACGTGCCGGGTTTCCGCAACGGCGCCCGCTATGAAGCCGTACGGGGCGATCCCCGCTTCCTCGCCGTATACGAGACGGATACCGTGGCGGTGCTCTCCAGCCCGACCTATCGGGAGCGCCTCAATCATCCGACGCCCTGGACGCAGCGGGTGATGCCCAGTTTCCGCGATACCGTGCGCGCCACCTGCCGGGTGATTGCCAACGCCGGCGAGGGAACCGGTGGCGTGCAGCGCACCTGCCGGATCGACCCCGTTCCCGGTCAGTCGGGGGCCCTCCGGGCGGCCCTGACCGGAGAACTGCCTGGGCGCCTCGTTGGTCAAACGGGTGTCGTCCGGGTGCGCGTCGTGGAAGCCGTCCCGCCCGCCGCGACGGCGCAGACCGCGGAGACGGCCATGCGGGGTACGGACCGCGGTATCACCTTCGCCCTGCTGATCGATGGCCAGGATATCGCGGCGCTGCAAGCCGCGGGGACCTTCGTCGACTCCACCCTGCCAAGCCTCCAGGGCATGTTCGAGGGCAGCCCGTCGGTGGGCGACTACCGGTTGACGTTCTATCTTGGGCGGTGAACCGCGCCGCCGTCAGCGCCGGATGAAGCTTCGCCCAATCAATTGGCGGTGCATCTGGCTGGTGCCTTCCCAGATTTGCGTGATCTTGGCGTCCCGCATCAGGCGCTCCACCCGATACTCCTTGATGTAGCCATAACCGCCGTGGAGCTGCACGGCCTCGGTGGCGATGCGCATGGCCAGATCGGCCGCGCGCATCTTGAGCATCGACGCTTCGACGCCGATGTCCCGCATCCCGCTATCGACCAGCCGCGCCACGTGCCACAGCCATGCCTCGCATTGGGCGAGTTCCGTGGCCAGGTCCGCCAGCAGGAATTGCACGCCCTGGTATTCGATCACGCGCTTGCCGCCCTGGCGGCGCTCGTTCACGTAGGCGACCGCGTCCCCGAATGCCGCGCGCGCGATGCCCAGGGCGTGGGCGGCAATGGACGGTCGGGACAGATTGAGCGAAGCCAGCAACAGCCGCAAACCCTCCCCCGGCCGGCCCAGCAGGTTGGTCAGCGGCACCCGGCAACCATCGAACGTGAGCGCCGTCGTGTTGGAAGCGCGGTGGCCCATCTTGTTCTCCGGCCGGCCTGGAATCAGCCCCGCCGTCCCCTTCTCGATGAACAGGGCGGAGATGGCCTCCCGTCCCTTGCCCAGCGGCTGCCATTTGCCGAACACCAGATACAGGTCCGCCACGTCGCCATTCGTGATGAAGAGCTTTCCTCCGTTGACGACGATTTGATCGCCCTCGGGCGCAAGGCTCGTGGTCATTCCGGTCGCGTCCGAACCGGCGGCCGGTTCCGTGATCGCCAGCGCGGCCAACCCGCCGGCAAGAATCGGCGCGAGCAAGCGCTGCTGCTGCTCCGGCGTGCCGAACTCGAGCAGGGGCTTGGTCGCGTGGAAGTTCGTCGCCCAGACGATTCCGGTGGACGCGCACGCCGCGCTGATTTCGCGAACGCACGCCAGATAGGCCGCATAGGAAAACCCCGCGCCGCCCAGGCGCTGCGGCAGGAAGATCCCGTTGAGGCCCAGATCTGCCAGCGCCTTGACGTTTTCCCAGGGAAACTCGCCCGCCTCGTCGTAGTGCGCCGCGCGCGCCGCGAACTGGCCGCGGGAAAGCGTGGCCACGTTCGCCAGCAATTGGCGCTCGTCGTCGGTCAGGGCCGGGAGCGCATCGATGCGTTGGAACACGTTCATGGGGTGCCGCTCCCAGTGCCCGCGCCTCAGTGGGCGATGCCTTGACCGCCGTCCATGTAGATCGTTTCCCCGGTCATGAAGGCCAAGTCCTCCACAAACAGCGCAGCCACCAACCGCGCCACTTCCTCCGGCCTGCCGGTGCGTCCCAGAGGGATACGCGGCAGCAGGTAATCCTGCACGGATTTCCGCCGCAGGAACTCCCGATTGAGGTCCGTTTCGATGTAGCCCGGCGCCACGTTCACCACGCGGATTCCATCCTTGGCCCATTCGACCGCCAGGCAGCGTGTCACCGCGCCCACCGCGGCCTTGGACGTCGTATAAGCCAAGTTGCGCGGCACGCCCATGCGATCGAAGAAGGACCCGAGATTCACGATCAGGCCGCCCCCGCGAGCCAGCAGGTGGGGATAGGCCTCGCGGCAGCCGATGAACAATCCGGTGACGTTGGTTTCCAGCATCGCCCGCAGGTCCGCTGCCGGCAATTGCGCGCTGGGGGTGGAGCCGTGGAGTCCGGCGCTGTTGACGAGGCCCCGCAACCCGCCCGATTGCGCGGCCTCCGCCAAGGCGCGGACGATGCTCTGCTCGTCGGTGACATCGCAAACGTGGGAGGTCAGGCGCGGAGCGAGGTCGGGCGGGGTCTCGCCTTCCTCAATGCCGCGTCCGGCGCGGGTGAGGCAGGCAACCGCGAACCCGCGCCGGGCCAGTTCCCGCACCACGGCGGCGCCGATGCCCCGGCTGGCACCCGTGACGGCGATGACTCCTTGCGCGCGCGATTCGGTCACAGCGGTTATCGGCTCCGTGTTCGGTGGAACAGTGGCTGGACTGGCGGCGTCACGGCGAGCTGCGCACGGGTTTCAGGTCGGCGGCCATCTGCCGCAGCCGGAATTTCTGGATCTTTCCGGACGCCGTGCGAGGCATGCCAGCGACCACTTCCAGACGCTCCGGGAAGTAGCTGCGGGTCATCTTCTCGGACTGGAGGTGCTCGATCATCTCCTCGAACGTGAGGCTGCGCCGCTCCCGCACGACGACGAATGCGCAGGCGCGTTCACCCAGCCGCTCATCCGGCATGGCCACGATGGCGACATCCTGGATGGCCGGGTGGCGATAGA
>JBGPEV010000025.1:0-12471 GCA_041482995.1 bacterium
AGGGATTGTTCGAACTCAAATATTTCTTCACCAGCGGGATTGACCAGGGCCATGGGGAGGTGATCTCTTCGAAGAAGATCAAGGACATGATCGAGAAGATGATCGCCGCCGAGGACGAGAAGGAGCCGTTCACCGACATTCAGATCGCCGAACGGCTCTCCAAGGAAAGCAATATCAAGGTGGCGCGGCGCACGGTGGCCAAGTACCGGGAGGCTCTCAACCTGCTGCCGTCCAACAAACGCAAGCAACTCTTCTGACCGGAGCCTCCGCTCCCCTTTTATCGAGTGCGGCGACGATGGTGACCGAACTTCCGGCACCGGCGGCGATCGATCTCCATCTGCGCAGCCGGACCCGCGACCAGGTGCTCACGGACCTGGTGGGGCGGCTGGCGGAAAACGGCCGGGTGGCCCAGCCCCAGGCGCTCCTGGAGGCCCTGCTGGAGCGCGAGCGGCTGGGTTCCACGGGCATCGGCCACGGCGTGGCGGTGCCCCATTGCCGCATGGCCGACGTGCCCGCCCCCCTGATTGCCCTGGGGCGCACGGACCATGAAGTGGACGTAGACGCCATCGACGGTCAGCCCGCCCGCCTGTTCTTCATGCTCATCGCCCCGGAAGGGGCTGCCGCCGTCCAGGTGCAATTGCTGGCCCGCATCGCCCGCCTGATGCGCGATGCCGAGGCCCGGCACCGGCTGATGGTCGCGGAGACCGTGGAACAGGCGCTGGGGGTGATTCTGGGGAACAGCGGCTGAAGGCGGCATTTCCTGTCAGGGCTGCCGGCCCGGCGTGTCCCCATGGCGCAGCCACTCGCTCATCCGTGCGCCCAGCATCATCACTGTCAGATTTGGAACCACTCGCAGGGGCGTGGGGATGATTGACGCGTCGATGACCCAAAGGTTCGTGGCACCTCGTACGCGGCCGAATTGGTCAACCACGGCTTCCGAGTCGGTAGCCGGCCCCATTCTGGCGGTGCCCATCGCGTGGCAATAGGTGCCGACTGACGTCCGGATGTAGTCCCGCAACCGTCCGTCGGATTGCACGACATCCTCCGTCAGGCCCACGATCCCCCGGGTTTGCCCCGCGAGCGGCTCAGAGCGGGCCAAATTCCAGGCACGCCGCGTTCCCTCCATCAGCCTCCGTATGTCCTCGGGTTCGGTGCCGAATCCCAATTCAATGCGGGGTTGCGCCGCGGGATTGGCAGCAGAAAGGGTCAGCCGGCCGTATCCCCGCGGCAGCATCAACGCCGCCCGGAGCACCGCCACCACGGCGGTGCCAAAAGCCGCCTGCAGCGCGGGGAAGGGACCGAGATGCAAGTGGCTCGTCATCACCAACTGCATGTCATCCGCGAAAGGCGACTCCGCGGCGGTATACCGTGCCATCACTTGAAACCTCGGGTCACGGCCAGGGACGCACTGGCCCGGCTTCGGCAGCAAGTGCACCGGAACCGAAGCGTGGTCCCAAAGCCGGGCGCCGACCCCGGGGAGGTCGAGCTTAACCGGAATCCCGACTTCAGTGAGGTGCGCGCCGGGGCCAATCCCCGATCGCAGCAGGATCGCAGGTGTCCCGATGGCTCCCGCTGAAAGGACTATCCGGTCTCCATGGTCCACCTCGGCCGCCCCGGCGATACCATGTCGGACGCCAACCGCCCTGGTTCCGTCAAACAGGATGCGGTCGACCGTGCGGCCTGAGCGGACGGTCAGGTTCCGCCGCCCCCGCGCGGCATGGAGAAACGCGCGAGCCGCCGAGATGCGCGTGGTGCCGACCCGGTTCATCGGCCAGGGACCGACCCCAGTCGAAACATCGTCATTGTGGTCGCTGATCGCCGGCAAGCCCAGTTCCCGGCAGGCGTCAAAGAATCCGAACTGGATGGGAATCCACTGGGACCGTGGATACCGGTCGATGGGAATGGGACCGGCAAATCCATGGTGTGGACCGCTGCCCCCTGGGTCCCGCTCCAAACTTTGGAACCACGGCCATACCGACTCCCATGCCCACTCCGGGTTCCCCAGTCGCACCCACTCGTCGAAGTCGGCGGACCGGCCCCATTGGCACGCGGCGGCGTTGGTGGCCGATGTGCCGCCGACGACCTTGCCCCGCCGATAGGGAATGGTGCGGCCCCCGCCAGGGGCGGCAACGAAGTGCCAATCGTGGTCCAGGCCGGGCAAATCTCGGCAATCCAGCAGGTCCGCCGGAGTCACGGCCTCAGAGGCATAGTCCGGTCCCGCCTCAATCAAGAGAACGGAGCAGCGGTTATCGGAGGAGAGACCCGCGGCCACGGGGGCGCCCGCTGAGCCTGCCCCCACAATGATATAGTCGTATGGCACTGCGGGAACCTCATGTTTGGATAGGGATTCGCCCTCGCGGGGCAGGCCCGGGTTTTGCCTTCAGACCGCCACCCGGAATCCGCTACGCCGGCGCCCAAGATTTGACAACCGGGTACATGCGGCCTATCCTACCAATCAGGATCGAATTTGTACCCTTTCGGGCGAGCCCGCACGGATCGGGGCTGGCCTTCCCAACGACCGCACGCCGATCAGACAAGCGCGGAAGCAACACGGGTGGAAATAGTACCAATTTGATGCGAATAGTTCTCGTTCACCGGTCACCATTGCCAGACCGGAACCCAGAAGCGGAGGGAACCGATGCTGAAGCTATCCAAGAAGGTGGACTACGGCTTGGTGCTGCTCAGCGATCTGCACAACGGCGTGGCGCCTGCCAGCGCGCGGGAGATTGCCGAGCGCTACCAATTGCCCGCGCCCATGGCCGCCAACATCCTGAAGGCATTGGCGTCCGGCGGCATCGTGACCTCCACGCGGGGCGCGCTGGGGGGCTACACGCTGGCCCGCCCCGCCAGCGCCATTTCCCTGGCCGACGTGGTGGAGGCGCTGGAAGGCCCCTTGAGCTTGCTGGATTGTACCGACCACGGGGGTGGCTGTGAGCACCAACCGGGTTGCCCGACCACCCACCCCATCCAGCGGGTGCACAAGCGCTTCCGGCTGTTCATGGCCGGCTACATGCTGGACGAGATTTTCGGCAGGGCCCTGCCGCGCGCAGATTTCGCTTTTGTCACCAAAACTGTGACCGCACCCACGCTGCAGAGAGGTGAAGCCCCATGAAGACCCCGATTTACCTGGACAATCATGCCACCACGCGGGTGGACCCCCGCGTGCTGGAAGCGATGCTGCCCTTTTTCACCGAGGACTTCGGCAACGCGGCCAGCCGCAATCACGCGTTTGGCTGGCGGGCCGAGGAAGCCGTGGAAAAAGCGCGCGGGCAGATCGCCGGCGTGATCGGGGCCGAGGACAAGGAGATCATCTTCACCAGCGGCGCCACGGAATCGGACAACCTGGCCCTGCAGGGCGTGGCGGAGTTCTACAAGGAGAAGGGTAACCACATCGTCACCTGCGTGACCGAGCACAAGGCAATCCTGGACACGGCCCACATGCTGGAGCAGAAGGGCTGCCAAGTGACCTTCCTCCCCGTGGACAAGCAGGGTTCGATCGACCTGGACCAACTGTCGGACAGCATCACGGACAAGACGATCCTGGTCTCCCTGATGGCGGCCAACAACGAGATCGGCACGCTGCACCCGCTCAAGGAGATCGGCAAGATCACCCGCGCCAAGGGCGTGCTGTTCCACACGGATGCCACCCAGGGCGTGGGACACATGGACATCGACGTGGACGCAATGGGGATCGACCTGCTCTCGTTCACGGCCCACAAGATCTACGGCCCCAAGGGGCAGGGCGCCCTCTACGTGCGGCGCAAGAAGCCGCGGGTCCGCTTGACCCCCATTATCTACGGCGGGGGACACGAGCGCGGCATGCGCTCCGGGACGCTCAACGTGACCGGCATCGTGGGCTTCGGCGCCGCCTGCGCGATCATGAAGCAGGAAGGCGCGGCGGAACGGGACCGGTCGCTCTACCTGCGCAGCCGGCTGCATCAGGGAATTTCGCGCGAGTTGACTCACGTTTACCTGAACGGCCACCTGGAGTTCCGCCACCCCGGCAACCTGAACCTGAGCTTCGCGTACGTCGAGGGCGAGAGCATGCTAATGGGCATCAACGATATCGCCGTCTCCTCGGGTTCGGCCTGCACCTCGGCCAGCCTGGAGCCCTCCTACGTGCTGCGCGCCCTGGGCGTGGGCGACGATCTGGCCCACTCCTCCATCCGCTTCGGCATCGGCCGCTTCAACACGGAAGAGGAGATCGATTACACCATCCGCCGTGTGGTGGAAGTGGTGGCGCGCCTGCGGGAAATGTCGCCGCTCTATGAACTGGCGCAGGAAGGGGTGGACCTGAAGAGCATCAACTGGTCGGCGCACTAGATTGCAGCGGCCGCCGCCGGTCGTCCCTACGGATTGGTCTGAAACGGCTGAACCACCAAGACACCAAGGACTGCAACGGTTTGATGAGGTAGAAGAAACGGGGAAATGGCAATCCGTTCCCCCCAACGAGAATTGGGCGTCGCTTGAGTGCTTCAACTTTGAACTCTTGACTGTCAACTTTTGACCTCTAACGGCAGTTGATCCTGCAACCCGAGGACCCAAGCCATGGCATACAGCGCAAAGGTGATCGACCACTATAACCAGCCGCGCAACGTGGGCAGCATGGACAAGGCGGACCCCAACGTCGGCACGGGCCTGGTGGGCGCGCCGGAATGCGGCGACGTGATGAAGCTGCAGATCAAGGTGGAGAACGGCGTGATCGTGGACGCCAAATTCAAGACCTTCGGCTGCGGCAGCGCCATCGCCAGTTCGTCCCTGGCCACGGAATGGGTGAAGGGGAAAAGCGTGGACGAGGCTCTCACCATCAAGAACACGCAGATCGTGGAAGAGCTGTCCCTGCCGCCGGTGAAGATCCACTGCTCCGTGCTGGCGGAAGACGCGATCAAATCCGCCATCGCGGACTACAAGCGGAAGTCGGGGCGGCAGTAGCCCAGGGGAGGTTTCGCCCGCCCGCCGCACGGCCTGCCATGGCCCGGGCGGCGGGGAGCGGAGAGCACGCAAGGCCGGCGGCCGCCCGCTCGTGGGTGCGCCGCTATTTTTTTGCCTGATGGACGCCGGTGCCTGGGCGCCCGGTTCACCGGAGCGCCCGTCGGAGTGCGATGTCTGAGCCAGTGGATCATTTCGCGCGCTTCGACCTGCCCCGCCGCTACGCGGTGGACCGCCAGGCGCTGGACGCCGCATACGAGCGGCTGAGCTTTGAGGAGCACCCGGATCTGCTGGCGGGCGCGCCGCCGGAGCAACAGCAGGCGGCCCAGCAACGCTCCGCCGAGCTTAACGAGAGCTACCGCATCCTGCGCAACGAGAGCGAACGGGGCGCCTACCTGCTGGGCCTGCTGGCCGGCGGACGCCAGCTCAACCTGGAGGCGCTACCCGACGGGTTCCTGCAGGCGATGTTCATGCTGCAGGAAGAAATCGAGGATCTGCACCCGGCCGATGCCAAGGGCCGCGCGGCCCTCAAGGCCGACGTGGACGCGAAGCTGGCCCTGATGCTGGCCGAGCGGGCCGGCCTGTTCGCGCAGATCGACGGGCGCCCGGCTCGGGCGGACCTGGCAGTGCTGCAGCAGGTGCAGAGCAACCTGAACGAGGAACGCTATCTGCGCCGGTTGTTGGATCGGCTGTGAAGGGGCGGAGCGCCCGGTGGAAGACGGCGCCGCCGGCATGGTTTGGGCCGCCACGCTCCCCGACAGCGCTCCCAGCGGCGGCTTCTTCCGCGACGGCAAGCAGATCGAGTGGTGAGGGAGCAACAAGAGGAACCGCAGATTACGCAGATTGAAGCAGATTGGACGACCACTGCGTTTCCGGCGAATTTATCGGAGCCGTTTTTGCGACGGCGGCCCAATGAACAAGGACGCTGTCGTTTTGCATCTGCGCAATCTGCGTAATCTGCGGTTCCGCAGTTCTTCTTGATGGAGCCATGGACACGAGCGGGATCATCATCGGGATTGACCTGGGCACGACCAACAGCCTGGCCGGCAGCGTGCTGGAAGGCGGGCCCGTGGCGCTGGCGCCCGCGGGCGAGCGCGCGATCGTGCCGTCCGTGCTGACGCGGCAGTACGGGCGCTGGATCGTGGGTGACGCGGCACGGGACCTGCGCACGACCCAGCCCGAGAGCACTGTGTTCTCGGTCAAACGGCTGATGGGGCGCGACATCCACGACCTGGCCGCCGACCTGAAGCGCCTGCCCTATTCCGTGCAAGCCGCCCAACGCGGGCTGGTGAAGGTGCACATCGGCGTGGAGAGCTTCACGCCGCAGGAGCTGTCGGCGGAGATCCTCAAGTCCGTCAAGCGCAAGGCCGAGGCCGCGCTGGGTGGACCCGTCGCCAAGGCCGTGATCACGGTGCCGGCGTACTTCGACGATGCGCAGCGCCAAGCCACGCGGGATGCGGGGCGCATCGCGGGATTGGACGTGGTGCGGATCATCAACGAGCCGACGGCCGCCGCCATCGCCTATGGGTTGGACCAGAAGCAGAAGGGGACGATCGCCGTATACGACTTGGGCGGCGGCACGTTCGACATTTCCATCCTGCAACTGGCCGGGACGGAGAGTGGGGGCAGCGTGTTCAAGGTGCTCTCCACCCACGGCGACACGCACCTGGGCGGGGACGATTTCGATGCCCACGTCGCGGAGGAGATCCAGCGGCACATCCTGGAGCGCCATCCCGGGGCGCAACTTGGGCATCCGCTCGCGTCCCAATTGCTGCGCAAGGTGGCGGAACTGGTGAAGATCGACCTGGGCCGTGCGCTCGAGACGGAGTACGTCATCGACCTGCCGGGCCAGGGCCTGCACTTCACCGGGCGCTTCACGCTGGAAAGGTTCAATGCGCTGATCGAGCCTTACGTGCAGCGCACGCTGGATTCCTGCCGCACGGCCCTGCGGGCGGCGGGCAAGACGGTGCAGGAGATCGACGACGTGGTGCTGGTCGGCGGCTCGTCCCGGGTGCCGCTGGTGCGCCAGCGCGTGAAGGAGTTCTTCGGCCGCGCCCCCAACATCTCCATCAATCCGGAGGAGGTGGTGGCGATTGGCGCGGGAATCCAGGGGCACCTGTTGGCGGGCGGGCGCCGCGACTACGTGCTGCTGGACGTGATCCCGCTCTCCCTGGGCATCGAAACGCTGGGCGGCACGTTCAGCAAGCTGATCGCCGCCAATACCACCATCCCGGCCCAGGCCACGGAACAGTTCACCACCTACGTGGACGACCAGACGGGGGTGGACATCAACATCTTCCAGGGCGAGCGGGAGTTCGTGAAGGACTGCCGCAACCTGGGGCGCTTCCGCCTGAAGGGCGTGCCACCCATGCCGGCGGGCCTGCCCCACGTCAAGGTGACCTTTCTCGTGGATACCAACGGCATCCTCACCGTGAGCGCCATCGAGGAGCGCAGCGGGCAGCGCGCGCAGATCGAGGTGGTGCCCTCCCACGGGCTCACCAGCGTGGAGGTGGATCGCATCGTCGAGGATGCCATGGAGCACGCCCTGGACGACATGCAGGAGCGGCAACTGGTGGAGTTCCGCAATACGGCGCGCATCGTGTTCCGCGGCATCGAGAAAGCCTGGGACGAAGCCCAGGCGCTGCTGGCGCCGGAAGCCCAGCAGGAGATCCGCCGCCAGATGGAGGTGGTGCGCCGGCAGGCCGAGCAATCGGACCCGGTCGCCCTCAAACGCGAGATGGACCGCCTGGGCGTCCTGACGCAACCGCTCGCCGATGCTATTATGAGCAAGGCCGCCCTCACCGAGTTGCGCAAGTTCTACCACGACTTGCGGCACCCGCACGGGCAGGGGGGCTGACACGGCGCACAACACGCCCGGGCCCGCGCCCCGGAACCCGAAGGCGGCACCCATGAAGCTCTCCGACATTCCCTTCGGCACCACCGACTGGAACGGCGTCGCCCCCACCGAGCATCCGGGGGAGACCGCCACCGCCGTTTGGCGCACCCGGGAGTTCGGCGGGCTGCGCGTGCGCATTGTGGACTACTCGCCCGGATACCTTGCCGATCATTGGTGCAGCAAGGGCCACATCTTGCTGTGCCTGCAGGGCGAGTTGCACACGGAGTTGCGCGACGGGCGCACGTTCCGGCTCACCCCCGGCATGAGCTACCAGGTGGCGGACGGGGCCGAGCCCCACCGCTCCCGCACGGAGGGGGGCGCGCGGCTGTTCATTGTCGACTAGCGAACGCGCAGCCCGGAATCTTTCGGCCGGGTTGCGTATGCTCCCCAAGGAGGCGCCCATGGCCCTGAAATGGACGGACGTGGAGGACATCGCCCTGCTGCTGCAAGAAAACTATCCGGACGTCGACCCGCTCGAGTTGCGCTTCACCGAACTGCACAGCATGGTCACGGCGCTGCCGGGATTCAACGACGATCCCATGAAGAGCAACGAGGCGATCCTCGAGGCAATCCAGATGGGCTGGCACGAGGAGAACCAGGAGCAGCGCGGCTCCGGCCCCCGGGGCGCGAGCGGCGCATAGCGTTTCTCCAGCCGACTGGGCTATCCCGGAGGCGCATCCGCCGTCCCGTGAACCCTCCTGAGGCATGCCATGTCCCTCGCCGCGCTGGAAACCGGCCACTACCGCATCCCCCTGCCGGTCACGCTGTCGGACTCCACCCACGGGGAGATCACGCATTTCGAGTTGGTTACCGTGCGCCTGCGCGAGGGCGACGGCGCCGAGGGCGTGGGCTACACCTACACGGTCGGCACGGGCGGCGCGGCCATCCGCTCGCTGATCGAGCGCGACCTGTGGCCGATCCTGAAAGGCGAGGACGCTACCAGCATCGAGCGGCTGTGGCAGTGCATGTGGTGGCGGCTGCACTACGCGGGGCGCGGCGGGCACGCCAGCTTCGCCATCTCCGCCGTGGACATCGCGCTGTGGGACCTCAAGGCGCGGCGGGCTGGAACGCCGCTCTGGCGGCTGCTGGGCGGGCACCACCCCCGGGTGAAGGTCTACGCGGGCGGGATCGACCTAAACTTCACGCCCGTGCAACTGCAGCGCCAGACCGAGGAGAACCTGAAGCGCGGCTTCCGCGCCATCAAGATGAAGGTGGGCCGCCCGCGCCTGAGCGACGACGTGGCGCGCGCCACCGCCATGCGTGAGACGCTCGGGCCGCACATCCCCCTGATGGTGGACGCCAACATGCGCTGGACGGCCGACGAGGCGATCCGCGCCTCCCGCGCGCTGGCGCCCCTGGACATCTACTGGCTGGAGGAGCCGACGATCCCGGACGACCTGCCGGGCCACGTGCGCATCCTGCGCGACGGCGCCCTGCCCATCGCCGCGGGGGAGAACCTGCACACGCTCTACGAGTTCAAGCGCCTGATCGACGCAGGCGGCGTCTCGTTCCCGGAGCCCGATCTTTCGAACTGCGGCGGCGTCACCGTGTGGATGAAGGTGGCCCACGTGGCCGAGGCGCACAACCTGCCGGTCACGTCCCACGGCGTGCACGACCTGCACGTGCACCTGCTCGCCGCCGTGCCCAACGCCTCCTACCTGGAGGCCCACGGCTTCGGCCTGGAGCGCTTCCTCTTGCATCCGCTCGTCATCGAGGAAGGTGAAGCCATCGCGCCCGAGCGCCCGGGCCACGGCGTGGAACTGGACTGGCAGGCGCTGGAGAAGGTGAAGGCGTAGCGCCATGCGCCACACATTCGCCGCGCTGCCGTGCCTGGCACTCGCCGCTTGCGCCCAGTTCGGCGTCCCCGCGCTTCCGGAGTCGTGGCGCGATCCGGTGCGGCTGACTGGAGAAGTGTTTCTGGCCTATGACCCCCATACCGTCTTGGGCTTCGGCCACACGGGTGTGATCGTCACTGGCGAAGGGCCCGGCCTATACCTGCGATTCGATCAGTACGCCTCCGCGGAGATTGCCTATGGCGAGCGCCTGCGCGACGGGACGGCCGGCTTCTGGGACCCCCTGACGGCCCGCCTACCCTCGATCCTCGGCGCCACGCGGGAGTACGTCACTCGGCGCGAGGGCACTGCGCCGGCGGCGCTGCTGGAGGGTGAGGAGCTATTGCTTCCCTTGCGCGGATTGAACGCTGCCCGCGTGCGGGCGGTTGCTGAGGCACGGTACGAGCAGGCGGGCGCGCTGGAACAGGAGAGCGCACGGCGCTACTTCTGGATCGCCAACAACTGCCAGCACTTCGTCCGTGACGTCCTGCGCGCTGGCGGCCCCATCCCGGAGCGCTACTTCCCCAAGTGGATGGTGGAGGACCTGATCGAGGCGAGCCGCCCGAAGTGACGCCCTACTCCAAGACCGCCACCAGGTCGCTCACCTTCTTGTGGCGGCGCATCACGTCGCCGTCGTGGCCGGGCAGGATGTGGGCATCGTCCTTCGCCAAGCGGCGAATCTGCTCGAAGCCGTCGAGAAAGTTGGGCACGTCGTGCAAGGTGGGGAACGGTTTGTTCTCGGCGATGTTGCGGTAGGTGTGGGCCGCGTCGGAGGCGATCACGGTGGGGCCGCTGCCCGTCGCGACCGAGACGATCTGCATCCCGCGGGTGTGGCCGCTCACGCGATGGACGGAGACGCCCGGCACGATCTCCCGCGAGCCCTGCACGAACTCCATCCGCCCCTCGTAGGCCAGCCGCACCATCGCCGTCTCGTCGGCCACCTCGATGGAGCGATTGATGAACTTGCGCTGGGCGTGCCGGCCGGTCCAGAAGGCCATCTCGTCTTCCTGCACGTAGAAACGAGCTTTGGGAAAGAGCGCGTAGTGGCCCACGTGGTCCCAGTGCAGGTGGGTGACGATCACGTGATCGATGCGCTTGGCGTCGATGCCGACCGACTCCAGCAGCGCCGCGGGCTCGCTCAGCCACTGCCGTCCGCGCTTCTGGGCCACGGCCTCGGTGAAGCCCATATCCACCGCGACCGTCTGCTCGCCGTTGGTCACGGCCCACATGTAGTAGGCCATGTCGAACGGCTGCATCGCCATGTCGCCCAGCACCATTTCGCTGGAGCGCGCATCGCGCCGCGCATACTTGAGGATGTAGATCTTCCAGGGCTTCATGGCGGTACCTCAATGCAACGCCCTGGCATGGTGTTTCCCCCTCTCCTTGCCCCGCCTGTGCCGGATGCTTGCGGGAGGCGCCAACAGCACCGGCGGGGAAAGGAGAGGGGACAGGGGGAGAGGATAGGGGTGCAGTTATTCCAGCACGCACACGTTGTCGCTCACGCGCTTCTGGCGCTGCATCACGTCCGCATCGTGACCGGGCAGGATGTGCCGCTCGTCCTTGGCCAGGCGCTGGATCGTCTCGAAGCCGTCCAGGGTGCCCGGCACGTCGTGTAGGATCGGGAAGGGCTTCATCTCGCCGAGGTTGCGGTAGGTATGGGCCGCGTCCGACGCCACCACGGCCGGGCCGGAGGCGGTCACGGCCTCGACGATTTGGATGCCCTTCGTGTGGCCGCCCACGCGATGCACCTTCAGGCCGGGCAGAATCTCCTGCGTGCCGTTGGTGAACTGGATGCGTCCGTCGTAGTTGTAGCGCACCATCGCGCAGATATCCTCGACCTCGATCGCCTGATTGAATACGGGGTACTTCACGTACTTGCCGGTCCAGAACTGCATCTCGTCTTCCTGCAGGTAGTACGTGGCGCGCGGGAACAACTCGTAGTTGCCCACGTGATCCCAGTGCAGGTGGGAGACGATGACGTGATCCACCTTCTTCGGGTTCACGCCGACGGAATCCAGCAGGTGCGCGGGATCCTTCAGCCACTGCCGCTTGCGCCGCCGGCACATCTCCGCCGTGAAGCCCATGTCCACCACGGCCGTGTGCTCGCCGTTGGTGACCACCCACATGTAGTAGGCCAACTCCGTGGGCGACATGTGGTAGTCGCCCATCACGATCTCCGACGAGTGCGCGTCGCGCCGGGCGTACTTCAGGATGTAGATCTTGTAGGGCTGCATCGTGCCCCTCGTGTTGTCGGGCCAGCCGGCGCTGGATCAGCCCATCACCGAGAATCCGCCGTCCACTGGTATGGCCGTCCCCGTGACGAATTGGGACGCCGCGCTGGCCAGGAACACGGCGATGCCCATGAAGTCGTCGATGTGCCCCCAGCGCCCCGTGGGCGTGCGCGCCAGCACCTTGTCGTGCAGCCCCGGCACCTGCTGGCGGGCACCCTGGGTCAACTCGGTGTCGATCCAGCCGGGCAGGAAGCAATTGACCTGGATGTTGTCCTTGGCCCACGCCGTGGCCAGGGCCTTGGTGAGCTGCACCATGCCGCCCTTGCTGGCCGCATAGGCCGGCGTCCACGGGGCGCCGAAGATGGACATCATGGAGCCGTTGTTGAGGATCTTGCCGCCGCCCACCTTCTTCATCTCCGGGTACACCGCCTTGCTGCAGAGGAACGCCGAGGTGAGGTTGGTGTCGATCACCTGGTGCCATTCCGCCGCCGCCAGGTCCTGCGGCAGCTTGCGGATGTTGGTGCCGGCGTTGTTGACCAGGATGTCGATCCGCCCCCATTTGCCCGCCACGGCCTTCACCATG
>JBGPEV010000026.1:0-12313 GCA_041482995.1 bacterium
CAAGACCTGCCAGAATTCCAGCCGGGCGGCGGGGTCCAGTCCCGTGGAGGGTTCGTCGAGCAGCAGGACGCCCGGGCGGTGCAGCAGCGTCTTGGCCAGTTCCACGCGGCGCTTCAGCCCGCCGGAGAGGGTCTCCGCCAAATCGCCCGCGCGGTCGGCCAGGGAGAAGCGGGCCAGCAGCTCGGCCATGCGCTCCGCCAGCGGCTGGCCCGAGAGGCCGTAGAGCCAGCCCTGGAAGCGCAGGTTCTCCGCCACGGTGAGCTTGCCGTCCAGGCTGGGAGACTGGAATGCCGTACCCAGCCGGCGCCGCACGGCGTCCGCCTCGCGCGCCACGTCGTGGCCATCCACCTCGGCCCGGCCCTCGCTCGGTCGCAGCAGCGTGGCCAGCGTGCGCAGCAGCGTGCTCTTGCCGCTGCCGTTGGGCCCCAGCAGCGCCACCCGCTCGCCGGACGCGACCGTGAAACTCACTCCCGCCAGGGCCGTGCGCTGACCGTAGCGGCGCACCAGGCCCTCCACGCGCACCATCGGATGGCGGGCGGCGTCAGGGGCCGCCGCGGAAAGGATGGGTGCGCGCATGGGTCAGAAGGGCAGCAAGGAGACCGGCAGCGCGTCGTGCAGCAGCAGCACGAACAGCGCCGGCAAATAGAGGAGCGACGACTTGAACACCAGCCGCGCCGTGAATTCCGAGGGCTTGAGCGCCATGGCCAGCCCGCAGAGAAAGAACAGGCCGCTCACGACGAGCGCGCCCCAGAAATAAACGTCCCCCGCCATGCCGATGCGGGTGGGATAGGTGCTGAGGGGAATCAACACGGCGCAATACACGAGCATCTGGCGGCGGGCGCCGGCGGCGTTGGGGTCGTCGGCGCCCAGCATCGGCATGCCCGCGGCGGCGTAGTCCTGGCGATAGCGCCAGGCGATGGCCAGCACGTGGGGCGGCTGCCAGACGTATTGGATGAGGAACAGCGCCAGCGCGCCCAGGCTCAGCTCTCCACTGGCCGCAGCCCAACCCAGCACCGGGGGCAGCGCCCCCGGCACCGCCCCGACCAGCGTGTTCAGCGCGGAGATCCGCTTGAGCGGAGTGTAAAACGCGACGTACGTGACGATCACCACCAGCCCGACGGCGGCCGTGAGCAAGTTGGCAACCACGGCCAGCCCGATGACGCCCAGGCCCCCGGCCAGCACGCCGCCGGCCAGCACGGTGAAGGGGCGCACGCGGCCCGCGGGCAGGGGCCGGTTGCGGGTGCGCACCATGCGGGCGTCCACGTCCCGCTCCAGGAATTGGTTGAGCGCATTGCCTCCGGCGCCCAGCAGGAAGGTGAACACCAGCACGACCCCCAGGTGGAGACCGTCCACCTTGCCGCCGCTGGCCATGGCGTAGCCGACCGCGGTGGCGACCAGCACCAAGCCCGTGATGCCCGGCTTGACCAGCAGGATCACGTCCCCCCACGTGCCGGGCACCGCTACCGCCGCGCTCGATCTCATCGCGCCCCCGCCCGGCCCGGCGCCTCGATCGCCCAGACCCGCAGCGCCAGCAGGGCCGCGCTGCCCAGCAGCAGGGCGCCGTTCACCAGGTGCGCGGTGGTCGTGATCAACTCGCGCTGACTCCAGATCACGCCCGCCCCCAGCAAGACCTGCAGCAGCAGGAACGCCAACAGCGCCAGGGCCGGGCGGCCGAGCGCCCCGTGACCCGGATCGTCACGCCGCACCCGCCAGACGGTCCACAACACGGAGGCCGCCAGCGCCAGCGCGCCCAGGCGGTGCAGAAAGTGGATGAGCACGGGAAACGCCGAGAGCGGCGGGATCAGCCCGCCGTAAGCGAGTGGAAAGTCGGGGATGGCCAGCCCCGCGTTGTAGTGCCGCACGACCGCGCCCAACAGCACGCTCAGCAGCGCCAGCAGGGCGGTCAGCAGCGCCCAGTTCCGCAGATGGCCCGCGCCACGGGCGCGCTGGGCGGCCAGCGCCTCCCAGCCCGGTGCCGTGACTTGCGCCAGAATCACCGTCGCGACGAAAAACAATTGGGCGAGCAGGGCGTGACCGATGGAGATGGCCTTGGGCAGCAGCAGCAACACCGTGATGCCCCCCAGCAGCCCTTGGGCGATCACCAATGCCAGGGCGCCCAGACCCAGGCCCTTCACCCAGCGGCGCGGCTCGGTGAACCCCAGGGTGGCGGCCAGGATCACCGTCAGCAGCCCGGCGCCGGAAGCGATCAGACGATGCCCGTGCTCAAACAGGATGCCGCCCACCATGGGCGGGAACACCTGCCCATAGGCCAGCGGCCAATCCGGCACCGCGAGGCTCGATCCGGTGCCCACCACCAGCGCGCCCGCCGCCAGAAGCAGCACCGTCACCCCGCTCAGCAGCAGGGCGAGGCGGTGCGTCCAGGCCCGGGCGCGGGGCGGCGGGGAATTCGGAGACTGGCTCAAGAACGGCATCAAACGCGGCAATGCAAACGGGGACGGCGGCTACAGCGGCGAGCGGATGGGTTGCTCAGCGCGGGCAGCGGGTGCGGTAACTTCATCAGCGTAAGCAATTGTCCTCCACCCGTCAAATGCGCCGTTGCGTTCGAGCAGGCTCCGGTGGGGCGGGCGTCCCGCCTGCCACGTTGCCTCTGGCGGGCGGGACCCCCGCCCCACGAACGCCCGGAGCGTGGTCACCCCCGCCACGTCGGCAGTCAACCCCCAGGGCAAGTGCAAAGTCCGGGTACCCGGCCGGTCGGGGGTAGGCGCGGGCCTCCTGGCCCGCCCAGTGCGAGGGGTGGGCTGGGACGCCGGCCACTATCCACCCGCCTTTGAGGGCCTGGATCGACTTTGCACTTGCCCTGGGTCAACCCCGACCCGGCAAGAAGGTCCTGCGGGGAATGTATGATCCTTGCAGCAAGAGGCCCAGGGAGGGGCGGTCGCCTGGATCATCGGCCTGTCGGGATTGCGCGCTATCGGATAGATTCGGCAGAGCACGTTGTACCCGATGACGGCGTACCATCAGCCACTTAGGGGAGCGCATGGCCATGGATGACCTTGCTGCGGCGATCGGCAGCACCGCGGGAGCGCTGGAGTGGCGCCCGCGCCGGGGGTGTGCCGGATTGGCTGCACTGCTGCTGACCTGCGCCGCCGGGATTTCCGTGCCGCCGAAGGGTGCCGCCCAGACGACCCCGCCGCCCGCGGCGCCTGCCGCAGCGGCAACCTCGGCCGAATCGCGCGGCGTGGTGCACAATTGGCGGCGCGTGTTCTATGGGCAACTGGATGGCCAGGAGAGCCTGCTCTTCGCGGACAGTTTCGAGCGCGCCAAGCCGGCCCTGGGCGACCTGGACGGCGACGGCGACCTGGACCTGATCGTCGGCACCGCCGACGGCAAGCTGATGTACTTCGAGAACCAGGGGTCGGCCCAGCAGCCGAAATTCCGCCTGGTGAACGAGGCCCTGACGGCGCTGCCCCTGGGCAGCGGGGCCGCCGGCGACGAGACCCAAGCGACCATCAACGTGGGGGCCAACGCCGCGCCGGCCCTCGTGGATATCGACGGCGACGGCGACCTGGATCTGTTCGTGGGCTCCGAATCGGGCAAGATCTTCTTCTTCCGGAACGTGGGCAACAAGTTCCTCGCGGTCTTCCGCCTGGAGTCCACCGACGTGCTGGGCACGTCCTTCGGGCTGAACGTGGTGCCCAAGTTCGCCGACGTGAACGGCGACGGGCTGCCCGACCTGGCCGTGGGCAACGAGGCGGGCGAGGTCTACCTGCTGCTCAATCAGGGTACGCGGGGCGCGGCCCGCTGGTGCCCCAGCGAGGACAAAGCGCCGCCCGAGTGCCTGCGCTTCCCCACCAAACTCGCCCAACTGAGCGGGGAGGACAATGCCGTGCCGGAATGGGTGGACTGGAACCGCGACGGCACGCTGGACCTGATGGTGGGCAAGAACGACGGGACGATGGACTTCTACCAGAACATCGGCACCCGCACCCAGGGCGTTTGGGAGCTGAAGGAGGCGCGTTTCAACATCCTGGACATCGGCGGATTCGCCGCGCCCCTGTTCGCCGATCTGAACGGAGACGGCCTGCCGGACCTGCTGATCGCGGGGGAGGGCGAGCAAATTGCCTGGTACACGAGCAAGGCCAAGGACAAGGAGGGCAAGTCCCTGGAGTTGTGGATCGAGGAGAAGAACCTGCTGCAAGTGCGCCGCCTGGGCCGCTACGACGGCCGGTTGCAGATCACGGCGGGGGACCTGTTCGGGAACGGGCGGCAGGACCTGGTGGTGGGCACGGCCGGCGGGCAGTTGCTCATGTATGAGAACGTGGGGGGAAAGGACCAGCCGTCGTTCAAGTCCCACCCCAACGCCATTCTGCCCACGCCGCAACGGGCGTTCAGCGCCCCCACGCTCTATGACTTGGACGGCGACGGGCTGCTGGACCTGGTGGTGGGCGACCGCAATGGGCGGCTGGAGCTGATCAAGAACGCGGGCAGCAAGCGCCAGCCCGCGTGGCGCTCCATGGACCTGTTCTTCGGCGGGATCGACGTGGGATCGCTCAGCGTGCCGCGCTTCGCGGACCTGGACGGCGACGGGCTGGCGGAACTGCTGGTGGGGAACGCGCGCGGCATCGTCGTGCTGTTCCGCAATGCGGGCACCCGGCAGCGCCCGCAATTCCAACTCGCCACGACGCGCTTCGGCGGGGTGGCGGTGGGATCGAGTTCCTCCCCCGCGCTGTTCCAGTGGAACCCCAACGGGCCCCCGGACCTGGTGGTGGGCGGCCAGGAGGGCAGCCTCGTGCCCGCCATCCGCAACCCCGCCATCGCGGTGCTGGAGCGGGGCGCCTTTCAGCCCCAGCCCCAGCCGTGGGCGGGTCTGCGCGCTTCGTCCTACGCGGCGCCGCTGTTCACGAGCCTGGTGGATGGCGGGCGGCCCTTCCTGTTGCTGGGCACCGGGCGCGGCACGGCCTTGCTGTGGCAATACGAAGGGAACGCGCCGCTGGACCAAGTCGCGCGCCAGGCGCGCGCGCGGGGCGGCAACATCATCCGCGAGGAGGCGCTGGTCAGCACCTTGCCGCCGGCGGGAGGGGCTCCGGGCGCGCCCGGCGGGAGCGCGTCCGGCATGCCGGCGCCGGGCTTTACCGCCGGGCCGCAGCCGGTGGACCCGATCTTCGTGCTGGAACCCGCCGAGCTGAGCAACCTGGCCGCGGGCCGCAACACCGTGCCCGCCTTCCTGGACGTGACAGGCAATGGCCGCCCGGACCTGATCGTCGGCAACAACGACGGCAAGCTGATGCTCTTCGAGAACCTGGGCCCGGCCGCAACGCCCAGATGGCGCAAGGTGACCGACCGCTTCGCCGACTACCACTACGGCCGCAACGCCGCGCCGCTGGTCTACGACCTCAACGGCGACGGCAAGCCGGATCTGATCGTCGGCACGGAGAACGGCTCGCTCGTCTTTTTCGAGAACACCGGCACCGCGCAGAAGCCTGCGTTCACCTTTCGCCCAGATGCCCTCAAAACGGTGCGCGTGGGCAAGAACGCCGTGCCTGCCGCGGCGGACTTCGGCAATGACAAGCTGCCGGACCTGCTGGTGGGCAACCTGCGGGGCAACCTGCTCTACTACCGCCGCATGGCGGGCAACGTGCTGGACATGGAACTGGTGGACCGCAAGTTCATCGGCTTCGAGGGCGGGGTCAGTGCCAGCCCCACCTTCGGTGACTTGGCCAAGCTCAAGCGCCCCTACCTGCTCGTCGGCTCGGACAAGGGCCCGATCCGCCTGCTGGAGCCCACCGGAACCAGTCCCGAGCGCTCTTCCGGCTGGAAGCCCAACACCGCCTATCTGGCGGGTTTGCAGATCCCCCCGGGGTCGCACCCCGTACTGGTGGACTTGGACGGCGATGGCGACCTGGACCTGGTGGTCGGCACGGACAAGGGGCCGCTGCTGTTCTACCGCAACAACGCGGTGAGCGCGGAGGGTGTGAATTCGGACGCGGCGCCGGCGAAGTAGCAGGATGATGCCCGGACGAGCCGCCTTACCACGGGGGCGAACAGCCGGCCGGCCCTACTCGACCGCCAAGATCATCTCCACCTCCACCGCCACCCCCGCGGGCAGGGAGCCCGCTCCCAACGCGGCCCGGGCGTGCTTGCCCTTGTCGCCGAAGATTTCCACGATCAGGTCGGACGCGCCGTTGATCACCTGGGGCTGGTTGGCGAACTCGGGCGTGCAATTGACGAACCCACGCACCTGCACCACGCGTTTCACCCGCTCCAGGCTGCCCAGACAGGCCTGCACCTGGGCGATGCAGTTGAGGGCGCACAGGCGGGCGGCGTCATAGCCCTGCTTCTCGTTCAGGTCCTGGCCCACCTTGCCCACGAACTGCAGTTTGCCGTCGGCGCCCCGCGGCACTTGCCCCGCGACGAATACCAGCTTGCCCTCTTGCACATACGGGACGTAGTTGGCCACCGGCGCGGGGGCCGGGGGGACCGTGATGCCCAGTTCCTTCAAGCGCGCGGCGATGCTCATGGCTGCCTCCAGGGTTCGGGGTGGGGCGCCCGGGGAGTCCCGGGTACCTTGGGATTCTGCTCTCGAGCAGGCTACGGAAAAACAACTTAACCACAGATTACGCAGATTACGCAGACTGATTTTCGATCGAAATGGCTGAGCGCCGATTTCTTTGCTCGTTGCTGGAAAAGACCCGATTGGAATTCCAAATTTCGCTGGGCCCCGCCTGGAGAGCCAATCCGCTTGTAATCTCATCCTGTGAAATCCACTGCGCGGACTCCGTGTCGACGGACACGCAGGTCTGAAGAGAAATCTGCGTAATCTGCGGTTTCGCCGTTGTTGGCCCTTCAAGTTGGGGATTTTCCGCGGCCTGCCAGCAGGTCTGGTGGAGGCGAGCCAAGGGCCGCACCCGGTCAGGGATCCGCGGCGGGTCAGGCGCAGACCCGGGGCCCGCGCCCCGCTGGGCTTCCGCGGCGGCTGGGACTACAATGCCGCCCAACGCCGTCGATTCACCCTCCGCTGGCCGTCATGAAACCGCTCGAGACCACCCAGACCTATTTCGAACACGCGGCGGACGTGCTGAAGCTGCCCGCGTCGGCGCGCATCGCCCTGTGGACGCCGTTCCGGGAAATTCGCGTGGAACTGGTGCTGGTGCGGGACAGCGGGGAGTTGGAGACGTTCATCGCCTACCGCGTGCAGCACGACCATTCGCGGGGTCCGATGAAGGGGGGCATGCGCTTTCACCCCACGGTGAACATCCACGAGGTGCGCTCGCTCGCCACCCTGATGACGCTGAAGACGGCCGTGATGGACCTGCCGTTCGGCGGGGCCAAGGGCGGGATCGCTTGCGACCCCAGGTCGCTCTCCCAGCGCGAGCTGGAGCAGTTGACCCGCAAGCTGGTGGACGGGCTGCAGGAAGTGATCGGCCCCTACGTCGACATTCCCGCGCCGGACGTGAACACCAACGCCCAGGTGATGGCCTGGATGATGGACCAGTACTCCAAGTACAACGGATTCACGCCCGCCGTGGTGACCGGCAAGCCGGTGGGCCTGCACGGTTCCCTGGGCCGGGAGGCGTCCACGGGCCGCGGCCTGGTGCTGGGGCTGCAAGAGTTGCTGGGCAAGTTTGGCCGCGGCCTGACCGGTCAGCGCTTGGCCATCCAGGGCTTCGGCAACGTGGGCAGCCATGCGGCCGATGTGGCGCACAAGCTGGGCGCGCGCATCGTGGGCGTGAGCGACGAGTGGGGCGCGGTGGTGAACCCGGCCGGGCTGGACGTGGACGCCCTGCGGCGCCATGCGGGCCCGCGCGTGCCCGTGGCGGAGTTCGCGGGCGGCACCGCTATTCCCCGTGACGACCTGCTGGCGCTGGACTGCGACGTCTTGCTGCCCTGCGCCCTAGGAGACGCCATTACCCCGGACAACATGCGGCAGATTCGCGCGCCCATCGTCGCGGAGGGCGCCAACGGGCCGGTATCCGCCGAAGCGGATGCCTTCTTGACCGCAAAGGGCACGGTGATCCTGCCGGACATCTACGCCAACGCCGGCGGGGTGACGTGTTCGTACTTCGAGTGGGCGCAAAACATCCAACAATTCCGCTGGACCGAGGAAGAGGTGAACGCCCGGCTCGCCGAGAAGATGCGCGCGGCCTTTGCCGACCTGTGGGCCACCCACATTGACTTGAAGCTGGACCTCCGCACGGCGGCGTATGTGCTGGCCCTGCGGCGGATCACCGAGGCGACCCGGCAGCGGGGCAACCTGTAGCTATACACAACGACATAACTGCAGCCACAGATAGACACAGATGAACACAGATAAGAAAAGCGGATGGCGATGGCGCAATGCAGTGATACGGGCGGACCGTTGCGCGTCCATGATTGGCTAACCTGCTCCAGAAGCCCCTTGGAGAGCAGTCCTATGCTTCTTGCTTGCGATCAGTCTCCAGAACATGGGTGCTTCGTCAGAATCAATCTGTGTTCATCTGTGTCTATCTGTGGCTAATCATTTTTGTCGTTGTGTATAGAGTACCCGCATCTCCCGTGTTGGGAACTTGTCAGCCGGCACGCCCCCCCCGGCGCGAGCCGCCTGCTGGAGGGGAAGAAGAAGGGCCGCCGCAGTGTTGGCCGCTTGGAAAGACACGCACGACACACGGGAGCCGGATTCGTCCGGCGCCCGGCGGCGACAGCAGCCCCTCTTCATGGAGCCGTGTATGGAGCACTCGCAAGATTCAGGACTGAAGCGCCGGGACTTCATCAAGGCGGCGGTGGCGACCGGCGTCGCGGTATCGGGCTATGCCGCGGCGGTGCAGCCCATCTGCGCCCAAACGGCCATTCACACGCCGGACACGGGGCTGATCGCGGCGGACATCACGGTCGAACGGGACGGCGCCAAGATTCCGGTCTACCTGGTGAAACCCCAGGGACCCAGGCAGTTCCAGTCGATCGTCGTGATTCACGAGATTTTCGGCCAGCATGAGCACATCCGCGACGTGGCCCGGCGGTTCGCCAAGGAAGGGTTCATCGCGGCCGCGCCCGAGCTCTACTTCCGCGAAGGCGGAGTGGGACAGATCAAGGAGATCCCGGAATTGATCAAGAAGGTGCGCGGCATCGCCGACAAGCAGGTGCTGGACGACGTGGCGGCGGTGCTCCAGCATGTGCGGGGACTGCCCGAGAGCAATAAATTGGTGGGCATCACCGGCTTTTGCTGGGGCGGACGCGTGACCTGGCTCTCCGTGGCCGAGGTGCCGGGATTCAGCGCCGGGGTGGCTTGGTACGGCCCCTTGGCCGGCTTTGGCGGCGGAGATCTGCAGCCGGCCCAGCCGCTGGACCGCGCCGCCGCCATGAAAGCCCCGGTGTTGGGATTGTACGGGGGCGCGGACGCGGGAATCCCGGTGGCCACCGTGGAACAGATGAAGGCCAATCTGGAGATGTACAACCGCACCTTTGACATCAAGATATACCCCGACACCCCGCATGCCTTCTATGCGGATTACCGCCCCAGTTACCGCAAGGAGGCGGCGGAAGACGGGTGGAAGCAAGGCATCGCGTGGTTCAAGAAGTACCTGGTTGCGAAGGCGCCGAAGTAAGCTGAACAACCGCTCCGGCGGTGAGCGACCGTCGGGAGCAGGGCAAGCGGTGGCGGTCCCCCACCTGGGGGCCCGCCGCTTCATATCAACACAGGGACCTCCCATGGCATACGATAACCTGCTCGCCCAGCGCATCCGCAAGGCCCTCGCCCGGCGCCGGGAGGTCTCCGAGAAGCGAATGTTCGGCGGCCTGTGCTTTCTGCTGGACGGCCGCATGCTCTGCGGCATTGTCGGCGATGAGCTGATGCTGCGGGTGGGACCTCAGGGCTATGAGAACGCCCTGGCCCAGCCCCACGCCCGGGAGATGGATTTCACCGGGCGCCCCATGCGGGGCATGATCTATGTGGCGCCGCCGGGCATCGCATCGGAAGCGGCCCTGAACGGGTGGCTGCGCCGGGCGACGGAATTCGCGAGCGCGACTCCGGCGAAGCCGGCCACCTCTGGCAAGCGGGCCAAGGCATCCGGCAAAGGGGGTGCCAAACCCAAACCCAAAGCCCTGGGAAGGGTCGGCCAGGGGTCGGCTGGCGCTTTCTCCGGCTTCCCACCGGCGGCTTTCGCGTTCCTGCGCGGCATCGCCCAGCACAACGACAAGCCGTGGTTCCAGGCGCACCCGGCGGAGTATCACGCGCTCTATGACACCGGCATCGCGTTCGCGTCGGCGATCGGGCCGAAATTGGCCAAGCTCTCTCCGCTGATCCGCTGGGAACCTCGCATCAATGGCTCCGTGTTCCGCATCCAGCGCGACATCCGTTTTTCCAAGGATAAGACGCCTTACAAGCCCCATCTGGACCTGTGGATCTGGGCGGGCCAATACAAGGGGTGGGACGTGCCCGGTTGTTTCTTCCGCATGTATGCCCGGCGGCTGATCCTGGGCAGCGGCATGCACGCGCTGGCCGGTCCGCAACTGGCGGCCTACCGCCGCGCGGTGGTCCATCCCAACACGGGCAAGGCCCTGGCCGCGCTGCTGGCCCGGCTGGACAAGGCGGGCTACGTGCTGGCGGAGGCCACGCGCAAACAGGTGCCGCGCGGCTACGATCCCGGCCATGCCCGGGCCGATCTGCTGCTGCGGGAGGGCCTGCACGCCAGCTACGATGGCCCCGTGCCCCGGGACGCGTCGTCGGCCCAATTCACCGACTTCTGCTTGAAGCATTTTCGCGCCACGTGGCCGGTCAGCCAGTGGCTGATCGCCAACGTGCTGAAGTAGGCCGGCCCGTCGTGGAACCGCACGGCGCGTTCACGTGCCGTCAGATTTCTCCGCACACCTTTGCAAGCTCGCACCGATGACATAAGCTTGGGGACAGACGGCCGATCACGGACGAACCGGCCGTGGGTCTTTGCTCCGGGAACTCCCCATGCAGTTGTTCTTCGACATCGATGGCGTGCTGCTCAATTTCGAGCGCAGCTTCGTGGGCTGGATGAATGCCCAGTACGCCATGGGTCTGCCCGCGGACTACGAGGCGAGCGACTGGGACTTCACCGAGGTGCTGGACGCGGAGGAATTGGAGCGGCGCTGGCGGCGCTTCCTCACGGAGCCCGCCGCCGCGCAAATGGAGCCGCTCATCGCGCCGGAGCGCTTCAACGCCCTGGCGCGGGAGCACCCCGTGCACCTGGTCACCAACTTTCCGCTGCCCCACATGGAAAAGCGGCGGGAGAACCTCACCGCGCTGGGCTTCGTCTACGAGTCCCTGCACCACTGCGGGTTCCTCGTCTTCGACGACATCGTGCCCAAGACCAAGGCGCAGACCATCGCCGCACTGCGCCGCAGCCACGAGCCCGCGCTGTTCATGGACGACCATCCCGAGAATTGCCTGGACGTGGTGCGGAACTGCCAAGACGTCGAGGTGTGGCTGATGTCCCGCCGCTTCAACCGTCACTTCGCCCACCCGCAGGTGCGGCGCGCGCAGGACTGGACCTGCGTGCTGCGCCGCCTCGGGCGGGAGGACCTGGCGGCCGGCCAGTAGACATCCAACAGCAAAGCCATACCGGTGGCGCGGTCGTCCCGACCGCCTGCGCACCCTTGCGGACGGGAGCATCTGGCGGCCTCCGAGGCGCGCCTTGCCGTCCCAGAGCGTTGCCACATCACACAGGACCGAAAGCCCTGTCCCTGCACGGACAAGAATGAACTACCCCGCCGCAAGCGGCGGGGTTTCAGCACAGCAGCAACCAAACTGCACTTCGCCGCAAGCGGCGGGGAGTTAGACCCGGAGAGATTAAAGATCGGATGGTGGGGTGGGCGTCTGAGCTTGTGAATAAATCCCTTCGCGGGAAAATGGGCACGAATCGGATCAACGGCTTGCGCCCGTTCTTTGAGGCCAAAGCCGCATTAATTCACAAGCTCTCTCGCCCGCCCGCACACAGCAGGCGGACGGGCACGGAGGCCCGTCCCACCCTGCCCCAAGTTGGGGGAAGGCAAGAGGTTGGTAGGTCGGGCCTCCGTGCCCGACGCCAGAGGTTGGGTCGGGCCGGAGCCTGCCCTGAGCCAGTCGAATGGGTGCCCGACGCCAGAGGTTGGGTCGGGCCGGAGCCTGCCCTGAGCCAGTCGAATGGGTGCCCGACGGGAGCATCGCCTGAGCTGGGTGGGGCGGGCGTCTCGCCCGCCCGCATGGCGTGCCGCTACTTCGCCGCGTGCTTCTTGGGCTTGAGGATTTCCACCAGCCCGCCGTTGGGGCCGGGAGTGGCGCCGCGGATCAGCAGCAGGTTCTTCTCGGGCATGATCTTGGCGATCGACAGGTTGCGCACGGTGACGCGCTCGTGGCCCATGTGGCCGCCCATGC
>JBGPEV010000027.1:0-12182 GCA_041482995.1 bacterium
CCCAGAAACCCGTGACAGCCGGGCCACGGCGTAAAGGCCCGCACCTTGCGCTCGATGGCGGCGGCCGATTCCCGCGTCCAATCGATGGCGCCATCCTCCTTGCGCAGGGTGCGGCAGGCCGTCACCCGCGCCTCGTCCTGGGGCGTGAGCGGCGGGTGACCCGCAAGCAGCAGGGGCAGCGCACGCACCAGCAGATCGGCCGAGACGCCGGCCAGGCGCTGCCCCAGGGTCTCCGCCGTATCGTCCGCGCCGATCGCCTCGGGCGCGCTCCCGGCGACGAGGGGACCCGCGTCCAGCGCCGCCACCATGCGTTGCAGGGTGACGCCGGTGCGCGCATCCCCGGCCAGGATCGCCGCCTGCAGGGGACTGGCCCCCCGCCAGCGCGGCAGCAGGGAGAAGTGCAGGTTGAAACACCCGAGCGGTGGCACATCCAGCAGCGCCTGGGGCAGTATGTGGCCGTAGGCGCACACGACCACCAAGTGCGGCCGCAGGCCCCGCAACGCCGCCTGACCCTCCGCGCTGCGCAACGTGGCGGGCGTGAACACCGGCAGAGCGAGCGCCTGGGCCGCCGCCGCAACCGGGCAAGGCTGGGGCGTGCGGTGCCGCCCGACCGGCCGGTCCGGCTGGGCAAACACGCCGACAAGGCCCGCCCCCCGTCCGGGCGCGGCCTCCGCGAGCGCGCGCAGGCTGGGCACGGCCAGGTGCGGACTGCCCATGAAGACGATGGGAATCATCTGCACCGCTCCCGGAGTGACGGGCCGCCGCCCGCGTTCACTGGCTCGGCCGCTCAGGCAGGGTGAGCCCCAGTTCCTTCACCGCTGCCGCATGGTACGGGAACCAGGCCGCGGCCGGGAGATTGGCCTTGCGCTCCAGGGCGGCAAAGCGGGGATTGGCCGCTGCCATCCGCTCCTGCCACCGGAACAGGGCCGCCAGGGCGTGTTGCACCAGGGCGGGCGGGGCATCGGCCCGTGCGATCAGCACCTGGTGCACCGCCAGGGTTTCCACGGCCTGGCTCTGCCCGGGATAGGTGCCTGCGCGCAGCGTGGTGGGGGACAACCATGGGCTGACCGTGCGCACGGGGTCGCTCAACGGCCGCGCGATGGACAGCAGGCGCAGGTCGGCGTTCTCCCGCAGCGCCTGCTCGATCTCCGGCAGGGGCGGCACGCCGGAGACGAGCAGCAGCGGCAGCGGCCGGCGTTGCAGCGCGCTGCCGGTCCCCCCCCGCGGCAGCAACAGCCAGCGGCCGGGGGCCGTGGACGCGCTGGGCGCGGTGGACAACGCGGCCTGTCCATAGACCGCCGTATCGGCCACCAGCAGGTCGCCGCCCGGCAGCGCGGCCAAGGGGCCCGCGTCCCCCCCGCGTGCCAGCACGTGCAGGGTCTCCGGCCAGAGCACCGTCACGGCGGCCAGGTCGGGATAGCCCGTCTGGTGCCGCGTCAGCACGTCGGCGTCCACAATGGCGAACTGCGCTTGGCTGCGGCGCAGCGCCTGCATCCGCGCCAAATCCGGAGTTTCCACCCGCCCGGAGAGAGCGGAAGTTTCATTCGCATTGCTCCCGCGCCAGAGGTGCGCTAGGTCTTCCACAAACCGGATCGTGCTCTCGGGCTCCGCGCCGTGCAGCAGCGTGTAGACTGGCTCGCCGGCCGCGCCGTGCGGGAGCAGCGGGAGCAGGGCCAGCACGCAAACGGCCCAAAGCCACGGCCAGGGCGCCCGGCCGGCCCGCCGGCGGCGGGGGCTCCCCCCTACACGCTCAGGACTGCGACGATGCTCTATCGGGCTCATCTGGTGGCCGGCGTGGCGGCGGGAGGGGTGATTGCCGCGGTGGCGCGTGGCACGGGCGCAGCCTCCACGCTGGACGGGCAGGCCGGGATCTTCGGGCTGTTTGCGGTCTTTTCGCTGCTGCCGGATCTGGACACGGCGTCGGTCACTCAACGCTGGTTCTACCGTTGCATGTTCGTCTTCCTGGTGACCCTGCTGGCGCAAGGCCGGGTGGGCGAGGCCGCCTTTGCCGGTGCCGCCGCCACGCTGCCGCTGGTGCATCGCCATCGGGGGTGGATGCACACGCCCTGGGCCGCCGTGATCGTTCCGCTCGGCGGCGTCCTGCTCTGGGACCTCTATTGGAGAACGCTGCGCCCCGGCGACGTGCTTTCCGGCGCGACGTTAGCAGGCTTCGTCACGGATGTCATGAAGCAGCGCGGCATCTTCTTCGCCGCGATGACGGGAGGATATCTGCTTCATCTCGTGGTGGATTTCTGGATTCCGGCCGGCCTGCGGTGGGGGCGGCTTCCTTGAGCGTCGGAGGCGCGGACGTTGACTTTGCTGTACGCTTGGAACCTTTGTCGGATGTCAATTGGCGCGTCCGCCCAAATGGTGCAGGATGGACGGTACGGCTGCGATCCCTTGGGCAAGGACGGGTTAGGGAACGATTGGATCGAATCGGCGTTTGTTTGATTGGAGGAGGCAGGGTTCAAGTGCACCGCGTTAGCTGGGCGCGGGGCGCAGGGGGAATGACCCTCCCGGACACCGGTTGCCCGGCAGGCCCGCTTCCCGCCCGGAACGCCGCGCCGCGAGCGCCGCTCCGGATGCAAACCCGGCAGCTCATCCGGCGAGAGGATTGCGATGAAAGTGCTATTGGTGAAGCAGTCTTGCATGGTCCTGAAGCTGAGCGATTTCGGCCCGTCCACCCTGCCCCTCTTGGAACAGGCGCGGCCCTTCATTCACGCGACGCCGTTCGTGGTGCTCGACGTGGATGGCATCCACTTTTCCTCCATGTTGCTGGGAGAAGTGGTGAATCTCTACGTGGAATTCAGCAATCACTGGAAAGCCGAGCGCCACGGCATGGCCATGGCCCACGTGGCCGAGGTCAGCAAGAAGGTCTTCCAGGTGTCCCGCCTGACCGATCGCATTCCGATCTTCGAGTCGCTCGAGGAGGCGGTCCGGTCGTTCAGCGTGAGCGCGCTGAAAACCGGCTCGGTGGCTTGACGCGCGTCCGCGGCGCCGCGCGGCGCGGGTCGCCCCGATTGCCCTCGTGCTCCGGCGGCGGGCCATGACGCCCCCCTTCCGCTCCGGATTCATCTGCCTGGTGGGCCGGCCCAACGTGGGCAAGTCCACCCTGGTCAACCGGCTGGCCGGCCGGCCCGTTTCCATCACCTCCCCCAAGCCCCAGACCACCCGCAACCGCGTGCTCGGCGTCTGCTCGGGCACCGATTGGCAGGCGGTGCTCGTGGACACGCCCGGCATCCACCAGGCGCGCGACCCGCTCAACCGGCGCCTGGTCGCCTATGCGCTGGCGGCCTTGCACGATGCCGATCTGGCCTTGGTACTCGCCGAGCCGTTTTCCGCCCGCTTTTCCGAGCCCGGACCGGAGGATCAGCTCGTGCTGCGGCGGGTGCGCGAAGCGGGCGTGAAGGCCCTGCTGGTGCTGAACAAGGTGGATGCCGCCCCCGAGGCTGCCGTGCTGGAGACCCTGCGCAGCTACGGCGCCCTGGGTGCGTTCGAAGAGTTGCTGCCCCTTTCCGCCGCGACCGGCCGCGGCGTGCAACGGCTGGTGGATCTGCTGCCGCGCTACCTGCCGGAAGGGCCCCGCTACTTCGAGGACGACCAGTGGACGGACCAGACCGAGGCGCACCTGCTGGGAGAGTTGGTGCGCCAAGAGATCTTCCACCGCACGGAGCAGGAGGTGCCTTACAGCACGGCCGTGCAGGTGCAGCACATGGAGGAGAAGGGAGCCGTGCGCGTGGTGTACGCCCGCATCGTCGTCGAGCGGGATTCCCAAAAGGGCATCCTGATCGGCAAGGGCGGCCGCATGCTGCGCGGGATCGGCCAGGCGGCCCGCCGCCGCATGGAGACGCTGCTGGGCACGCGCGTCTACCTGGACCTGCAAGTGGAGGTGCTGCCCGACTGGAGCCGCGACGCCCGCCGCCTGGCGGAACTGGGCTATCCGGAGGAATAGGCCCTACCACCGCTGCGAACGGCTGAAACACAAAGACCACCAGGGGCTTTGGTGCCCGCTGGCCCCTCCGCCAGCGAACGGCTCACGGAGTGCTGCCGGCGGAGCGCATTCGTCGCCATTCGTTCGTGATCCGCATAGACGTTGTGCTTCTGCCGTTCATTCATCCGTCGGAAGTGCACCAGTTTGGGAGTTACTCCACTGATAAAGTCATTCGGACCGTGTCCAAGGATAAAGTTCAAACAGGAAGCCGAATGGCCTAGTAACCAGAACTCATGCCAGGGACCATCCAAAGTTCGAATGGCTCCAGGCACAATGCACGCTCGCAATGAGGGCGTCTATGCTGGGGGCTGCTACCTTGTCGGCTGAGCTATCGCTTTGGACGGGGCAAGGACATCCCCGGCCTCAGACAGGACTACAGTGGGCGCCTGAGGCTCCATTGGTTGCTTTTCCCCGAATGCCCCTGGGTTCGTCACAATGGCACCGGAAGCCAGCGTGACTTGGTAAACCAAGCCACCAGCCACAAGCTGGGCGAGTGGTCCTCTTACTGTATCCATCAACTGTTTCCCCTCCGTTCGTAGAAGCTGTCTCGGAGCGCCTTGGAACGAGAGTCATTCGCGGCCTGAATGCGCTGGACAGCATCTGGAGCAAGCGTCTTACAGCCTTCCTGGCCGGGGTTGATCGTCACCACATTGACGGGACCGCCGACCTTTCCGTCCTGGCTGGCGGTCTCACTGATCACATAGATGGCCAGAGACGTCAATTCTTGGACCGTTCGGTCAGCCTCGTAAAGCCTGTTCAGTAGATACAGCGCATACTGCGCCACTCCCTGGACTGCAAAGCCATAGTCGTGAAGCATTGGGTTGAAATCAAAAAGACTTCCCAATCCAAAGAGGCGCGGGGTGCCGTCATTCTCGTAACCGCCCACAAGGAATGCAAGATCTGGTCTTACCGCGACTTGGCCACTCTGAATCAAGGGAAGCGGCTGGATCGGCGGTACGGAGGGAAACCACTTCTGATATTGCTCCCTGACAGTGTCTCTCAGGACGTTGAGCACCGGACTGGCGCCATCCACTTTTAGATCTGCCAGTTTCGACTTCACGAGATTGATTACCAGTGCGCCGACTTCGCCAGACCCCGCCGCCAGCACAGCGACGTGAGGGGACAGGATATGCGCCTTCTGTTGCGCATCGTTCTGCGCGGTGACCTGACGCGGGTCACCAAAAGTGCCGCGACTATCGGCAGCCGGTGCAAGGCCGTCCTTGCCTCGCAGGGCGACAAGTAGAGTCATATCCAATATTCCGGTTAAGGGGTCTCCATGCCCCAAGGCTGCCACGCCCGACGGTCAGGTGGCAAATTCAAACTGGTGCACTACCGATCCGTCCCTCAGGCGGAAAGGCGCGGGAACCTGTGCTACCCTGGCGGCCCGGCGGGAGCAGCGCGCCGATCTTCCAACGAGGTGCAGCATGCCCGAAACCCTGCAAGACCTTTCCGCGTTCCCGCGCACGGCCGTGCTCAACAGCCGGGTGCACCGCGTGCTGGGGCTGAACCCCTCCCCGTTCACGGGGCCGGGCACCAACACCTATCTGGTGGGCATGGACGGCGGCACGCCGCTGCTGATGGATACGGGATCCGGCGTACCCGCCTACGCGGAGCTCCTGCGCGGCCACCTGAAGGAGACGAAAGCGCCGCCCCTCAGCCGCGTGATCCTCACCCATGCGCATGCGGACCACATCGGTGGCGCCGCCGATGTGCGCAAGCTCTATCCCCGGATATCCGTGAGCAAGTGCCCCTGGCCGGAACGCGACGCGCAGTTTCCGGTCGAACTGGGCGTGCTGAAGGACGGCGACCGCATCGCGGGCGAGGGCTATACCTTGCGGGCCGTGTTCACACCCGGGCATGCCCCGGACCACCTCTGCTTTCTGCTCGAGGAGGAGCGGGCGCTCTTCACGGGCGACGTGATCCTCGGTGTGGGCACGACGGTAATTCCCCTGGAGGGCGGCGACCTGGGCGCCTATCTGGACACGCTGCGGAGGCTGCTCACCCTGGGCGTGGAGCGCATCTATCCGGGACACGGTCCAGCGATCGAGAACGCCCCCGCGAAGATCACGCAGTACCTGGAGCACCGCCTGGAGCGGGAACGGCAGGTGCTCGCCGAGATTTCCGGCGGCGCCAAGACGGTGCCGGAGATCGTGCGCTCCATCTACCGCGAGTACCCGTCCAACCTGCACGCGGCGGCGGGCCAGTCCGTGCTGTCCCACCTCATCAAGCTGGAGCGGGAGGGCCGGGTCGCCCGGGACGGGCGGGTTGCCCCGGGCGGGAGCGGCGATCCCCACTTCACGCTGCTCTCCTAGGGGCGCCATGGACGTTCCCCCCACCGCTCCGGCGGCCCCCGCCTCCGCCAATGGCGTGCGCTGGAACCTGGCGGACCTCTACGCGGGCCCGGACGATCCCCGCCTGCGGGCCGACGGGCAGGCCTGCCTGAAGGAAGCCGAGGCGTTCGCCCGGGAGTACCGCGGCCGCGTGGCACTGCTCTCCGCCGCGGAGTTGTGCCGCGCCGTGGAGCGGCAGGAGGCGATCGCCGCCCAATCCGCCCGGCCGCTCATCTATGCGCACTTGCTGTTCTCGGGCGACACGGGTAATCCCCGCCACGGCGCCCTGGTGGCCGCCGCCCAGGAAGGCGAATCCGAGGTGCGGCGTGCCGTGCTGTTCTTCGACCTGGAATGGATCGCCCTGCCGGAGCCCCGCGCGCAGGTGCTGCTGGCCGATCCCGCATTGGCCCGCTACCGGCACTACCTGGAGGTGGCGCGGCGTGAGCGGCCCTACATCCTGAGCGAGCCCGAGGAGAAGGTGCTCGCGGTCACCGGCAACACGGGGCGTCTGGCGTTCCAGCGCCTGTTCGATAGCGTGGTGGGCGGCATCCGCTGCCAGGTGGAGGGACGCGAGGCGACGCTGGAGGAGGCGCTCTCCGGGCTCTACCGTCCCGAACGCCCCGCGAGGCAGGCGGCGGCGGAGGCCATCACGGATGCGTTGCTGGGCCAGCAGCGCGTGCTGACGTTCGCGCTGAACACGTTGGTGCAAGAGCATGCGGATCAGGACCGCCTGCGCAGCCGCCCCCACGCCATGCGGGCCCGCAACCTGGCCAACGAGATCGAGCAGGAGACCGTGGACGCGCTGCTCGACGCCTGCGACCGGAGCATGCCGCTGGTACGGCGCTACTACGCCCTCAAGCGCCGCCTGTTGGGTGTGGATACCCTCTACGACCATGACCGCTACGCGCCCATCGGCGCCGAACTGCCGCGCTGGTCCTGGCCGGAGGCGCGGCGGCTGGTGCTGCAGGCCTATGGTGAGTTTTCGCCGCGCATGGCGGAGATCGTGGGGCAATTCCTGGAGCGGGGCTGGATCGACGCGGAAGTGCGGCCCGGCAAGACGGGCGGCGCCTTCAGCGCGAGCGCGCTGCCGGACGTGCATCCCTACATCCTGCTCAACTACACGGACACGCCGCGGGACGTGATGACCCTCGCCCACGAGCTGGGTCACGGCGTACACCAATACCTGGCGCGGGGGCGCGGCTACTTCCAGCAGAGCACGCCGCTCACCACGGCGGAGACGGCCAGCGTGTTCGGGGAGATGCTGGCGTTCCAGCGCCTGCTCGCCGGGCAGCCGGCGCCCCGGCAGCAACTGGCGCTGCTCTGCGGCAAGCTGGAGGACATGTTCATGACGGTGCACCGGCAGGCCGCGTTGACCCGCTTCGAGCAGGCCCTGCACCGAACGCGGCGCGAGCAGGGCGAACTGGACGCGGCGGCCATCGGCGAGATCTGGCTCGCCGCCAACCGCGCCATGTACGGCGATTCCGTGGTGCTGACCGGGCGCTACACCCACTGGTGGGGCTACATCTCCCACTTCATTCACTCCCCGTTCTATTGCTACGCCTACTGCTTTGGCGAACTGCTGGTGCTGGCGCTCTACCGCCGCTATGAGCAGGAGGGCAACCCGTTCGTGCCGCGCTACCTGGCGCTGCTCGAGGCGGGCGGGTCGGGGGCGCCGCGGGATCTGCTCCGGCCGTTGGGGGTGGACATCGACGACCCGGCCTTCTGGGATCAGGGCATGGCGCTGCTGGAGGGATGGCTGCGCAAGGCGGAAGCCCTGGCCGCGTCCCTCGGCGCCCCGGGCAGCGCCGGCAGCGCTTTCTTGAATCGCCGGAGCGATGGGGCGGCGCGGCCATGACCCAGAGCCGCGGCTACGATGCCGGCGCCCCCACGCTGCCGCCGCCCCAGCCCATCGTCCCCGCGCCGCCGTGGGCGGTCGGCCCCGCGCGCTGGGATTTCCGCCGCCCATTGATCATGGGGGTGCTCAACGCCACGCCCGACTCGTTCTCCGATGGCGGCGAATACCTTGAGTTGAACGCCGCCCTGGCCCATGGGCGCGCCTTGGCCGCCGACGGGGCGGATCTGATCGACCTGGGCGGCGCCTCCTCCCATCCCCTGGCCAAGTCCATCTCCGCGCAAGAGGAGTTGGAGCGCATCGCCGCCGTGGTGGAACGCCTGCTGCGGGAACTCCCGGTGCCGCTCTCCATCGACACGCAAAAGCCGGAGGTGGCCGAGCAGTGTCTGCGCCTGGGCGCGCACCTGATCAACGACGTGAGCGGCCTGACCGACTCTGCCATGGCCCGCGTCGCCGCCCAGTATGACGTGCCCCTAGTGGTGATGTTCAACACGCTCACCGTGCCCAAGGGCCGTGGCGCGGACCTGCTGCCCTCCATGGAGCGCTTCTGCGAGCAGCGCATCGCCCAGGCGGAAGCGGCCGGCGTGCGGCGGCTGATCCTGGACCCCGGCTACGGGTTCGGGAAGACCCTGGAGGAAAACCTCACCGTGTTGCGCGGCCTGGGCATCCTGCGCCGGTTTGAGCGCCCGATCCTGGCTTGCACTTCCCGCAAGGGCTCACTGGGGCGCATCACGGGCGAGACCAACCCCAAGGAGCGGCTGGGCGCCACCCTCGCCACCAGTCTCTACGCCGTCTGCCAGGGCGCCCACATGATCCGCGTGCACGACGTGAAGGCGTTTCACCAGGAATTGCGGACGTGGGAGGCGATCGAGGCGCAGGCATAGCGCCTAGGGCGCTGTCCCAGCAGGCGATTCGTGCATCCCCGTTTTGCGGCGGCTCGCCCCGCGGCATGGCCCCGCTGGCCGGAATCTTGCTACCCTTTAGGGTATGCGCACCCGATTCCCGATTCCGCTCCTGGTGTTGGCCGCCCTGTTGACCCTGCAGGCGCTGCCGGGGGCGAATTCCGCCGGCGCGGCACGGCGCCAGAAGGCGCCCCCGCCGCTCACCTACCCGCGGGTGGAATGGCGCTCGACCCAGTACGACAACGGCAAGCTGCAAACCGAGTGGCAGGTGCTGCTCAAGTCCCCGGAGGAGTCCGCCCGCAACGGCATTTTCCGGCGCTACCACCCCAACGGCCGGCTGGCGCTGCTGGGCTCCTACCGCGACAACGAGCCGGCGGGGGTGTGGAGCTGGATGGACGACCGGGGCAACCTGCTGCGCCAGGCGCGGCAGCGGGAGGACTACGAAGACGAGATCAAGGGGGAAGAGACGCGCAGCCCACTCTCCATCTTCCGCACGCCGGCGGGCATCGCCACGGCGGAAGGGCAGATGAAGGCGGACGCGCCCCACGGCCACTGGGTGTTCTACTTCCCCAACGGCGCGCCCAAGGCCGAGGGCAACTTCCTCACCGGCACGGCGGATGGCGAGTGGAACTACTACCATCCCAACGGACAGATCGACCGGCAGATGCGGTTCGTCCTGGGCGTGCCCAACGGCGACTACCGCGGCGCCTATCCGGACGGCCAGGAGCGGGAGCGCGGCCGCTTCGACCAGGGCGTGCGCGCGGGCGTCTGGCGCTCGTGGCACCCCAACGGCGAGCTGAAGGACGAGGGCGAGTACGCGCAAGACCGCAAGGTGGGCGAATGGCGCACCTGGAGCGCGGACGGCAAGCTGGTGCGCCGCACGCTCTACCGCGACGGCACGCTGGCGGCGGAGTTGCCGCTGCCGCAACCCGTGCCCGTGAAGGAGCCCGTCATTCCCGACGAGAACCGGCTGCCCATCCCCCCGCACCTGTTCGACGAGAACGGCGGCAAAATTCCCCGCTACGACGAGGACGCGCTGCAGGCGCCCCCACCCCCGCTGCGCGGCAAGCGCGCCCCCAAGCCTGCCCCCCTCTCCCAATGGGAAAACGCCGACCGGGCGGACGGGCAGCAGTAGAACTGCAACGACATCCCCGGATTTCACAGATGCTTTCTCCGGCATGACTCCGTGCCGGGAATCGTGCAGGATGCAGCGCGGTTGATGGCCTGACGCGGTTATCGGCAGTTGAATCCGCGCAATCTGCGCAATCTGCGGTTTCAAAGGCCGGTGCCATGAAGGGTGAAATCTTCGTCATCGATACCAGTCCCTACGGGCGCGTGCTGATCTCCGACTCGCTCACCCATTGCGACGACCGGGTCAACGCGCGGGACGTGTTCTGCGGCGGGTCCTTCGCGGGGGAGGAGGCGGTGGCCATCGCCCTGCGCCAGGGTGTGAAGGCGGTGATCGCCCATGACGGCGGCATCGGCAAGGACGGCGCGGGCATCGGCGGACTGGCGCTCGCCCAGCGGCACGGCGTGCCCGCCGCCGCCGTGGCGACCATGTCGGCGCGGGTTTCCGATGCGCGCTCGCTCTATGACGGCGTGCTCAGCCACGTGAACGACGCCGCCCGCGCCCACGGCATCGCGCCGGGCCAGGCCGTGCACACGGCGGCGTGGGCCTTGCTCAAGGCGCCGCCGGGTCGGCCCATCCCTATCCCGCCCGCCGCAGGGGACGAGTTGCGCGTGCTGGTGACTGGCGCCGACGGCAACATTGTCGCCATCTGGCGCAGTTCCCTGGTGACCGGGCAGCATCCGCGCGACGTGTTCTGCTTCGGCTCCCACATGAGCGAATCGGTGGGGCGGCAGATCGCCGCCATCGCGCCCCGCGGCGCGATCGCCAACGACGTGGGGCGGGCCAAGGACGATTCGGGCATCGCGGGTCTGCCGCTGCTCAACGGCGTGGGCGTGCCCGCCGCCACGGTCGGCACGCTGTCCGCCCGCCCGGGCGACGCGCTCAGCACCTACCACGAAGGCGTGATCTCCGCCTGCAACGCCCTGGCCGAAGCCGCCGGCGTGCGCGTGGGCATGCCCGCCAAGGAAGCGGCGCGGAAGATGCTGGAGGTAACGATATCGCGATAGATTTGGTCGATGAGATGTGCATGAATACAGGCAATGGATTTGAACGGTATTCAGACGGGCCGTGCGCCCCTTGGAACGACGCTCGCACCTGTGGTCGCTGGGGCGACCACAGAACTCGTGATCTGTTCTCCCTTTGTCAGTCAAGATGGGGGCGACTTTGTTGCGAGGCATGCGAACGGGTCCTTCATCGCGAATGGAACCATAGTCATTCTGTCAAATCTGTCGCCGAGAAATTTGATTCACGGCGTCACCGATCCGGCCGCGTTGCACTCGTTGTCCAAGATTGCAGCAAATTATCAGGTACGGCACCTGCCTCGCCTGCACGCAAAGGTCTACATCGCCGACAGGTCACGAGCGATCATCACGTCTGGGAATCTGACCAATGGTGGTTTGTTCGCCAACATTGAATATGGAATCGCAGTGCGTGAGAAAGCGCTAGTAGAGAGAATCGCCGCAGACATCATGGAGTATGCATCCCTTGGGGCAGTTGTGACTCAAACCCAACTCCTCCACTTGAACAAGATTTCCAACGAAGCGACGGAGCTCTCCAAGAAGCAGGAAACGGCTGGGTCACCAAGCCTGAGAAGAAGGCTTGCTGCTGCGCTTCGCGCTACAAATGACGAGGTCCTGAAGATTCGATTGTTCGAAGGCCCAATTCATGGAGTGTTCTCGCGGACAATCCTATATCTCCTGAAAATCCATGGGCCAATGACTACCAAGCAGATGCATCCGCGTATTCAGGAGATTGACACTTGGCTAGGCTGCGACGAGTGGTGCTCAAGGGCTTCAAGTCCATCAGGGAGATGGACCTTGAACTGCGCCCCCTGAATGTCATGATCGGTGCGAATGGGGCTGGTAAGAGCAACCTTATCTCGTTCTTCAAGATGCTCAACGAGATGATGGCAGGGCGGCTCCAGCAGTACATCGGAAGGGCGGGGCATGCGCAATCCCTACTTCACTTCGGTCCCAAG
>JBGPEV010000028.1:0-12067 GCA_041482995.1 bacterium
GACGGCACGGTGGAGCGCTGCCATCTGCGCGATCCGTCGTGGTTCCAATGGCCCCTGCTGGAGGCGGCGATCGACGGCAACATCGTCGCCGACTTCCCGCTGTGCAACAAGTCGTTCAACTGCTCGTACTCCGGGCATGACCTCTAAGCGGAACTGGGCGTGCAATCTTTCCTGCTGAAGGGCCTGTTGTCTCCGTCCGCGACGGAGCGGGCGCCGGCACCCGACCCTGGCGCCGTGGCGGAGCTTGCGGCCAGCGTCGAGGCGCGGGCACGCCAGCGGCTCGGGCGCAGCTTGGCCATTCGCCACGTGGACGCCGGGTCGTGCAATGGCTGCGAGTTGGAGATTCACGCGCTCAGCAACCCGTTCTACGATCTTGAGCGCTTCGGGCTGCGCTTCGTGGCCTCGCCGCGCCACGCGGACGTGTTGCTGGTTACCGGACCCGTCACCCGCAACATGGCGGAGGCGCTACTGCGCACCTACCAGGCCACGCCTGGACCCAAGTGGGTGATCGGCGCGGGCCAATGCGCGGCCGACGGCGGCCTGTTCGCCGGCAGCTACGCCTGCTGCGGCGGCGTTTCCGCGGTGCTGCCGGTAGATCTGCACATTCCAGGATGTCCGCCTACGCCCGAAGCCCTGTTGCGGGGATTGCTGGCGCTATTCGAGCTCCCCGCGCGCCCCCTCTGACGACCTGAATGGTCAGTGCCCTGCGTCGGCCCGTTACAAATTCAGCTCCAGCAGCCGTTTCAGCGCTTCCACCGCGCTTACGTCTGCAGGCCAGCCAAAAGCTGCCGCCACGGCGTGAAGGCGGCGGAGACGCCCTTCACGGCTCGCGCTCCGGATTCGCCCCGCACGGCCGTTACCGCCCGATCCGAACTTCCCACCTGATAGCAAATGACGGTCCATCGCTGCGGCGGCCACTCATTGGCCCCAGCCGGGACGCCAAAAGACTTCTTGATTTTGGCGCGCGAGCATTCTTCGAGGTCACTCATTTGGCATCGCCCGGCCTCTATCACGCGTGGAGACCGCACCCGCGCTGCGTGTCACCAACCTGCTTGGGCCATCCCGTCACCGGTCTCAAGAAAACCGACACGCATCGGGTCTCAATTTACTTCGGCATGCCCGGCAGGTCCACGGGCGCGTAGTAGCGCTTGCTGCCCAGCGCCTGCACGCGCTCCCAGAAGTCGGCCTTGGCGGCGAGGCCCCGGTGATCGACCTCGGCCCGCTGTCGCCACAGGTTCCAGGATTCTGGGTGCAAGCGGCTGGCCATCTCGAGAAAGCGGTCACCCTCGGCGGGGTTGCCCGCGCGGATCAGGTGCTGGCCCAGCCGGAACGCGGCGTGGGCCTGGGCGTGGGCCTCGGTCGGCAACGTCACGTGGGCCCGCGCGCGCACGGGGTGCAAGGCGTGCGGGCTCGCGGCCCCGCGCCGCGCCCAGTCCTGCACGGCCTCCACGTAGGTGCGCTTGGCGGCGGCCGTGGTGGCGGCAATGGCCTCGGGCACCACGCCGGTGACGGGATCCCGCGAGCGGAAGCCTTCAAAGGCGCCCGCGGGCTCCGGCGGCCGCACGATGCGCCCGGCCTCGTCGATCCACACGGCCTGGGGCACGTTCACCATGTGGTAGAGGTCGGCGACGCGATGATCCCGGTCGATCAGGCAGGGATAGGTGGGCGCCGCCTTCTCGATCCAGGGCCGGGCCGCGTCGGGGCGGCTGTCCATCGCGACGGCAATCACCGCGAAGGGTTCGCTCCGCACCGCCTCCAGCATTGCCTGCCACACGGGCAGGTCCAGGCGGCAGCCTCACCAGGAGGCCCAGGTCGCCAGGAACACGCGCTGGCCGCGGAAGTCCGAAAGCCGATGCACGCGGCCCGACAGATCGGGTAACGCGAAGTCCGGCGCCTCCAGGGTGCGCAGCCGCTGGCCCCGTTCCTCTGCATCCGCGCCGCACACCCAGGTCTCTCCGCGCTCATCGTGCAGGACGGGCCGGCCCAGGTGGCGCCAGAACGCGGCGAGATTCACCGCGTCATCGCGCAACCAGTCGTTGCGCTTCGCCGCAGGCACGGGCACGCACACCGCGCCCTGGCACAGCCCCTCGGGCTTGAGCGCCCAGCCGGTTGCGCGTTCCAGGCCGGCGGCCGGCATGAGCAGGTCCTCCCCGGCACTCCGGGCCGGCACCGCCTGCGCGTCCCGGCCGTCCATCAACAGGGTCAGCATGCTCCCCTCCTGTTCGTGAACCACGGCACCTCCCGCGGGACAGGATGACCGGCAAACCGGACGCTGGCAAGCGGCCTGCCGGGGACCGGCTGGCCGCCGGCCGCTCATCCCGCCTTGCGGTCTTCCAGGATCATGCGGCTGCCCTGCTCGGAGATCATCAGGGTCGGGGCGGCCGTATTGCCCGAGGTGATCGTGGGCATGATGGAAGCATCCACGACGCGCAGCCCGGCGATGCCGCGCACGCGCAGCCGGGAATCGACCACGGCGCCCTCGTCCTTGCCCATGCGGCAGGTGCCCACGGGGTGGAAGATCGTCGTGCCCACGTTGCCGGCCGCCTGCGCCAAGTCCTCGTCGGTCGTGAACTGCGGGCCGGGCAGGAACTCGTCGGGCTCGAAGCGCTTGAGCGCATCGGCGGCCACGATCTTGCGCGCGAGCCGGATCGCCGCGACCGCCACCCGCCGGTCCTCCTCCGTGGCCAGGTAGTTGGGGTGAATCTCGGGCGGCTGCCGCGGGTCCGCGCTGGCGATCCGCACCCAGCCCCGGCTGGTCGGCTGCAGGTTGCACACCGACGCCGTGATCGCCGGGAAGCGGTGCAGGGGCTCGCCGAACTTGTCCAGGGAGAGCGGCTGGATGTGGAACTGCAAGTTGGGCGTCTCGCGCGCGGAATCCGACGGCGCAAACAGGCCGAGCTGCGACGGCGCCATGGTGAGCGGCCCGGTGCGAAACAACGCGTACTCCAGCGCCATGCCCGCCTTGCGCAGCCAACTGTGGGTCATCTCGTTGAGCGTGCGTGTGTTCTTGACCTTGAACGCCAGCCGCAATTGCAGATGATCGTGCAGATTGGCGCCCACGCCCTCCAGTGCATGCAGCACGGGGATGCCCAATCCGGCCAATAGCGCCCGCGGCCCAATGCCGGAAAGCTGCAGCAACTGGGGCGAGCCGATCGCCCCCGCCGCCAGGACCACCTCGCGCCGCGCGCCGGCCCGCTTGGCTGCGCCCTGGTGCTGAAACTCCACCCCGGTGGCGCGCCCTTGCTCGATCGCCACCCGCGTGGCCATGGCATCGGTCAGCACCGTGAGATTGGCGCGCCCCAGCACGGGCTTGAGGAAGGCCGTGGAGCCGCTCAGCCGCACGCCCCGGCGCTGGTTCACCTCGAACCGCCCGCAGCCGAAGTTGTTGCCCCGGTTGAAGTCCTCCACGGGGGGGATGCCGCTCTCGGCGGCGGCCGCGCGGAAGGCATCGATGATTTCCCAGGAGAGGCGCTGGGGCTCGACGCGCCATTCCCCGCCGGCACCGTGCCACTCGCTGGCGCCCCGGTGGTGATCCTCGCTCCCCTTGAAGACCGGCAGCACGTGATCCCAATCCCAGGCGGGGTCGCCGGTGGCGCGCGCCCAGCCGTCGTAATCCCGCTTCTGGCCCCGCATGTAGATCATGGCGTTGATGGAGGAACTGCCCCCCAGCGTGCGCCCGCGCGGGTAGAGCAGGGAGCGGCCGTTTAGCCCAGGCTCATGCACCGTGTGGAATCGCCAATCGGCCCGGGGGTTGTCGATGCAATACAGATAGCCCACGGGAATCTTCATCCAGATCCAATCGTCCTTGCCCCCGGCCTCCAGCAACAACACGCGGTTGGCGGGGTCGGCGGAAAGCCGGTTGGCCAGCGTGCACCCGGCGGTGCCGGAGCCGACAATGACATAATCGTACGTGAGGTCCGCTTGCGATGTGGCCATGGTAACCCTTCTGGCTGACGTGAGCGCCCGTCCCCCCGGCGGAGCCTCAGCCGTTTCATACCGTGGATCGCCGCCAACCGGAAGCGCCAACCGCCGTTTCCGCCGTGCAGCCAGCGGCGCCACCAGCCAGGTGAAGGGTAGAAAGGTCACCGTGGTCAGGAGCGCCATCCAGAGAGGATGGGGAATCTGCCCTATCTCTTCGGATAGAAGCCGGTGAACAGGCACGGCGGGGATCAGGGCCCGAGGCGTGTCGGCGAACGAATTGGTGCGCAGGGTTGCGTGCGTGGGGCCAGCGGCGGCAGAAGGGAAATAATTGCTCGTACCATTTCACCGCCCAGGGAGAGGAAACGGTACCGTGGGGACGACGGCCTCCTCCGGCCGGCCATAGGGCCGGCCGGAGGAAGCGAACGGATTATGGATATGCAGCCGTGAAGGTCGGAATCGGCACCCCCGTTTCCGAATTAACCCCGACGGTTGTGTCAGGATACTTCACAACCCCGAACGTGCCGGGGTTCTTGGTCGATGCGTAGTTCCAGGAGGTGTTGGTGTTGTCACCGGGCACTTCCAGGCCCACGGAGATGGTCATCGAGAGTTCGCCCTCCGTCAGTCCGGAAAACGTGACCGTCACGGCCTGCGTGTGCTCCGTTCCGGGCGTGAAGGTTGCGCACCCGGTGCCCTGCTCCTGCCAAGGCGGATCGCCATTGCCATAGTTCCAGCCTTGGCCCACCGTGACGCACACGGAGCCCGCATCGGTGTCCACCGGGACGTACACCACAATGGACGTGTCCACCCCGATCAGGACGTTGCCGTCGCTCAAGGTCGGCGTGCCGGCCAGTTCCGCCATGCCGTCACCACTGGTGTAGTCCAATGGGAGACTGCCGCCCGGGGACGAGAAGGTGGGAATGGCCACCCCCGTGTCGGTCGAGGAATTCACGACATTAGCGATCCACTGTTGCTTGAAGTAGGTGCTGGAACCCGAGACGGACGTGTAAACCGTGCCCGTGGCGGTATCGCAATCGCCTTGCGTGGCGCAAACAATGACGAGCAGCCAATAGCCGGTGCCCGCAGGAAGCACCCCATCCACCAACAAATCATGTGTGGCGGTGCCGGGGGTGGGGGTGCGGGTCCACTGTGACGTGCAGCCGCGGTCAAACTGCATCGCGTCGGCGAACTGGGCATAGAGGCAGACCACGACGTAGCCCACGTCGCCATCCACCGGGACCGAGACGGTGACCGTGTCCCCTGGACCGAATGGCGAGGGCGTCAGGGATGGAACCCCCGTCAATTCCGCCACGCCGTCACCCTCCGTGAAGCCCAGCCCCGTTCCCCCCTCAATCACCAGGTTGTCGGGGAACTGCCCCGCCGGCAGGGACACGTCGACGGTCGTGGTCAGGCCCTGGTCGTCGGTAACGGCCAAGCCGATCGTGCCCGCCGCCGTCTCGTCGTAACCGTCCAGGTACCCCGGATTGGCGGTCACCGGAACGCGAAAGGACGGCACGCTACCCCCGGTGAGCGCTTGCGACCACGCGTAGCCCATCACCGTGCCGTCATCCACTACGGTGGCGGTCCAGGTGACCGTGTTGCCGGTGCGGCTGCCCAAGATACCCGCCACCACCGGGCCAAAGTGCACCTCCAGGCCCGCGGTGCCGGGATTGACGAAGATGGAGAATCCCGCTTCCACCCCGTTGCCCTGGCTGTTGGTGACGCGGAATTGGTAATTGTAGGTCTCCGCCACGGCCGGGGCGGTATAGGTGACCGTCAGGGTCGCGGAGCCGCCGGCGGAGAGCACCAGATTGTCATTGGCGGGGGAGAAGCTGCCCTCGCTGGGTGAGGCCGTCACCGTCCAGGCCAACGTCTCATTCGGGCTGCCCTCCACGGCGAAGGAAACGGGCGCAGTACCGTTCGGGGCTACCTGGCCGGGCACCGTGATGGACACGATGCGCGGGAGAACCAAGTTTCCGCCACCGGTGGGCGCCATCGTAATCGTGATCTGATCGCCCGTGCCGGTCAGCGTGGTCGTGGTCGAACCCGAAAAGATTTCCGCGGCCGAGATGTCATAGGCGTGGGCATTGAAGGTCAGCAGCGCCCCCACCGGCAGGTTGTCGATGGTGCCGCTCCACACGCCGGTTACCTCATTCTTGGTCAGGGCCAACCCAGTGACCAGAGGCGTGCTCCCCTGCAGCACGTCCACCGTGACCTGGGTCACGTCATTCACCGTGGCGGCGAGCGGCCGCGCCCACAGCGCACTGCGCAGCCGCAACTGGGGCGCCGGCGCATTCATGTCGATGGAAACCGTGACGCTGGTCTTGGTGGGCCCGGGGGTGCCCCCGCCGCCCCCACCGCCTCCGCCTCCCCCGCCTCCGCTACAGGCGGCAAGGAAGAACAGGATGAATCCGGCGATCCCGAAGCGAACCCGAGTGATGTCCATGGCGATTCCTCCCCTCTTGCCGGCAAGCGACGTCAGGCTGCGTTGGCACGCAAAGCCTTGGGGGAGCGGCGACCCACGGACGCCACCAGGACCCGGTTGCTGCCCCCTCACCCTCCGGCCGCGGAAACAACTCCAGTACGCCGCTCCGCGCCATCGGGTGCAGGGATCAGGTCCCTGCTGGGCGCGTGGGACGAAGCTCCCACCGAACATAATTTTCTGCACAACGTTTCAAAATTTTCCTCCCGTTGGATGCGCCACACTATGACGTGCGTCACATATCCGGCCAAAAAGGGCCGCAGATGCGCCCTTTCATCTCGGCCGTGTTTTGGCGTGGCGCGCGGGACAGGTGGGGGAAGGCGCTGGTTAGATGGACACAAACAGCGCTCCTGGGGGGAGCGGTGCGCGAAATCGCCGTTTATATCTGTGGTGGAAAGGCCGAGTTGCCGTACCCCGATTGGCGTGGTGAACGCCCCTCTTGGAATGTGGGGCGACGCCGTCCTCCGTCAGCCTTGCGCCTGCGCCTTGCACCACGCGGCGATCTCCGCGTGGGTGGCGAACCAGACACCGTCCACCGCGCGCATGCAGCGGATCAACTCCTCCAGCATGGCTATGCGCGAGCGGTGGCCGATCACCTGCGGATGCAGGGTGAGCAGGAACAGCCCCTGCTCCGCCAGCGCGCCCTCGAACTCCGCCTGCCAGATGCCCAGCACCGCTTCCGGCGGCGTGTGCGGGCGCAGCCCGGAAAAGCGGTCGAAGTTGAAGTAGGGAAAGTCGTCGCGGATCCATTCCGGCGGCAATTCCACGATCCCCGTGGGCTGCCCGTCTTCCAACAACTCGTAGGGATCGTCGTCGGCCATCAGCGAGGAATCGTAGAGCAACCCCAATTCGCGGACGATCGAGAGCGTGTGCTGACTGAAATCCCACGAGGGCGTGCGGATGCCCACCGGCCGGGTTCCGGTCAGTTGGGTCAGCGTATCCGCCGCGCGCAGGCACAAATCGCGCTCCACCGCGGGCGGGAGGGTGCTGTTGCGCTCGTGGATCCAGCCGTGGATGCCGATCTCATGGCCCGCCCCGCTCACGGCGCGCTGCTCCTCCGGGTAGAGTTGGGCGATGACGGCCGGCACGAAGAACGTGGCCGGTACCGCATAGCGCTCCAGCAGGCGCAAAATGCGCGGCACGGCGGCGCGGGCGCCGTACTGCCCCATCGCCAATCCGGCGGGGGAGTCGCCCCCTTCGCGCAGCACCCAACTCTCGTGGCCGGAATCGAAGGACAGCGCCACGGCCACGCGGGCGCCGCCCTTCCACTGCGCGGGTTTGAGCGAGCGCCCGGCGCGCACCTTCTCCACCACGGCGCGCCAGCGCGACTCCGGCCAGGCCCAGGCGGGGTCGGGAATCCCCGGCGTCCCATGGGGTGCGCGCGGCGGCGCGGCGCGTGACTGCCGGGGTGCGGACGCGCGTTGCGGGGTCGACTTCGACTTTGCTCTGGCCATCGTGGGTGCCCCCCATCCGATCCGCCCCTTCGGCGCGGGGCGTCCGCAACGCTATACACAACGGCCTCACGGCCGCCACGGATAGACACGGATGAACAGAGACGAGAAAAGCGGATGGCGCCGGCGCAATGCAGCGATACGGGTGGAGCATTGCGCGCCCATGATCGGCTAACCTGCTTCAGAAGCCCCTTGGAGAGCAGTCCACTGCTTCTTGCTTGCGATCGGTCTCCAGAAAATGGGTGCTTTGTCGGCATCAATCTGTGTTGATCCGTGTCCATCCGTGGCTAATCATTTTTGCCGTTGTGTATCGTCCAGGGATCGTCGCGCGGTCCATTGGGCCGCGCGTGGGTTCGCCAGAGTGGGCACGCTCCCATTGCTGGTTTTCAGCCGGTAACCGTCTGGAAAATTTCCGCTGGATGTCGTCAGATGGGGTGTCACGCTGCGCGGGGGAGGTCTGCAACCGGACGCCCCGCGCGCTTTCAGCACTTGCACGCCAGGGGAGTTCCACCATGACCAGCCATGCGCCGTTCCGTGCCGATGAGGTGGGCAGCTTGCTGCGCCCCCCCGTCTTGAAGGAAGCCCGCGCGAACTTCGCGGCCAAGAAGATTGACGCGGCCCAACTCAAAGCGGTGGAGGATCAGTGCATCCGCGAGGTCGTCAAGCGGCAGGAGCAGGCCGGGCTGAAGGCCGTCACCGACGGGGAATTCCGCCGCTCCTGGTGGCACTTCGACTTCCTGGCCGCGCTGGAAGGGGTGGAGCTGATCAAGGGGGAGAAGACCATCCAGTTCCACGGCATCGAGACGCGCCCGGAGAGCCTGAACATTCACGGCAAGGTGGGCTTCGGCGAGCACCCCATGCTGGAGCACTTCAAGTTCCTGAAGAGCGTGGCCAAGGCCGTCCCCAAGATGACGATTCCCTCGCCCTCCGTGCTGCACTTCCGCGGGGGGCGCGCATCCATCAGCAAGAAAGTGTATCCGACGATGGATTCGTTCTTCAGCGATACGGCGGAGGCCTACCGCAAGGCCGTGCGCGCCTTCTACGATGCGGGGTGCCGCTATCTGCAGTTTGACGACACGGTGTGGGCGTACCTGTGCTCGGAAAAAGAACGCAAGGCGGTGCAGGAACGCGGCGACGATCCTGAGCCGCTGCAGAAGATCTACGCCGAGATGATCAATCACGCCCTCAAGGACAAGCCCGCCGACCTGATGGTCACCACGCATTCGTGCCGCGGCAACTTCCGCTCCAGTTGGATTTCCGAAGGGGGATACGAGCCGGTGGCCGAGACCCTGCTGGCGAAGACCAACTATGACGGCTACTTCCTCGAGTACGATACGGAGCGCGCGGGCGGCTTCGAGCCGCTGCGCTTCCTGCCCAAGGGGAAGAAGCGCGTGGTGTTGGGATTGATCACCTCCAAGTTCGGCGCGTTGGAACCCCAAGACGCCATCCAGAAGCGCATCGACGAGGCGGCAAAGTTCGTCGCGCTCGAGCAGCTCTGCCTCAGCCCCCAGTGCGGATTCGCCTCCACGGAAGAAGGCAACATCCTCTCCCCCGATGAGCAGTGGAAGAAGCTGGAACGCGTGGTTGAGGTGGCCAAGGCAACCTGGGGCGAATTGTAGGGGCGCGGACGGAGGCTGGCGCGAACCCTGCGCGACGCTCGAGGGCAGGCTCTCGCGATCCCCTTCCTCGGCAAAGGCCGGATCGGGAGGGGGGAGGCACTGCGCCAAAGCGGCCCGGCATTGGTGCGGCCCCCGGGCGACCGGCTCCCCTGCCGCTCCGACTGGAGGTGCCCCAGGAACGGCCCCCCCGAACGCTCCAGCCTGCTAGGGGTGGTGCGCCATGTTGCGGTGGGACAGGTGCCGCACCAGCCAGGCGACGATGCCGGTCATCGCCACAGCGGCAACGGCAAAGACGACGAAGGACAGGGAAATGCTGCCGGGCTGGAACCAGCCGACGTGTTCTGCTTGCATGAATGCGGACTCCCCAAGAAATGAATCGTTGGCGCCGGGGGGCGGCCCCGCCGGCAATCCTGCCGGCGACCCGCTTGCGGCTATCTCTGCAGCAAACCTCTCTGCAGCAAACCATAGCAAATGTGCACTGCCTGTCAAAACACGTGCCGGCGAAAATCCCAGCGGGCGCGCTCAAGTTTTTGCCGCCCGGCGCCGATAGACCCAGCAGCAGGACGCTCCGCTTTCGGGCAACGGGTCAACAGGGATGCTGCTCCTCGCCAAGGATGGCGCCCGCTGCCTCTTATTGCGAATTCTCCCCGGACACCAACGGCATTCGCCGGTCGATCCGTTCCGCGGACCCGTTTTTTCCCCTCTCCGGTGCGCGTTCTGTCTTGCGTTACCGATCTCGCCGCGTTGCCGTGATTTTGCCGAGGTGCGCGACGAGACGCGGAGGGTCGGGGCGCCGCAGCAGCCCCGTGCGCCCGCCCGGGCGATGGCGGTGGAATCCCCGGCACACCCTTGGCCGACCCGGAGCGGGATCCGCGGTAGCGAATGAAACCTCCGTCGCCATCTGTGCGTTCCACCCTTGAAAATCCGGGATGTTGGGGAGGCCATGCCGCCCCCACGTCTCTCACCTCCCCGGACAGCGCCGGCATTGCCGCACGTCCGGGCACCGGGCGAACCGGCGTACCCTCCACGCCGGATTGACGGGTGGGCGCGTTACCCCGACGGAACGCGCCCACCCACCCCTCTTCCGGAAAAGCGCATGGCGGCGGGCTCCGCGGGCGAAGAGACGCCGCCTCCGCCCGCGGAATGGCCCAAATCTCCCGCCGTTGGGGTAGAATAGCGCTGCTGCTGCGCGCACCGCCCGCCAAGCGCGGTCGGGCCAGGCCGACGGGACGTGTAGCCATGCCGACGGCATTCTCAGGCGCTCGATGGAAGGGAGGTCAGCCGATGGCTGACGAGAAACCGGCTACGGAACCCCACGCTCACGCGGCTCCTGCCGCCGGAGAGTCCGAACCGGAGAAGAAGGGGTTCCTGGAACGGTTCAACCCGATCAACCTGTTTCGCCGGGAGACACCGGAGACGTTCGTCGCGGAAGGCACGCGACTGCTCGAATCCCGCAGCCTGCGCCAGGCCACCGCCGCCTTCGAAAAAGCGCTGGAGTTGGACGAGAACCACGCCCCAGCCCACCGCGGCCTGGGGCTGGTCACCGTGGCCCGCGGCGGCAAGACCAATCTCGAGGCGGCGCTGGCCCACTTCCATGCCGCCCTGAAGCGCAATCCCTTCGACGAGGCGACCTACAACACTTGTGCCATGGTGTACGAGAAGCTGGGCAACGCCGACGCCGCCGCGACCGAGCGCAAGAAGATGGCGGTGGTCAAGACCCTGGAGAACGAGCCGGCCAATGTGGTGGCCAACAACAACATGGGCATCCTGCTGATGGCCCAGGAGCAATACGACGCGGCGCTCTCGTACTTCCGCAAGGCCATCGAGCACAATCCCAAGTACGACGTGGCGATCCGCAATCTGGCCACGGCGCTCTATCAACTGGCCACCAAGGGCGCGGAGGGCAAGCGGACCGAGTACATCACCCAGGCGGGCGAGGCGATTGAGATCTCATTCAAGTTGGGCATCAACTTCGCCACACTGCTCCTGCAGGCGCGGATCAAACTGCTGGCCGGGGACGCGGAAGCCGCCCTGGAGGCCGTGACGCGGGCCCAGGCGATGGACTCGTCCAACAAGGACGGATACGCCGTGAAACAGATGGTGCTGGAAAAGCTGGGCCGCATGGCCGAGGCCCAGGTGGCCTACGAGCAGTACCAGCGCCACGCCCACGAGCACTGAAAGCCCGTGAGTCATTGCCGGTGGCCGCCTGACGACTCCGGCACAACCGGTTCAGAGCTTATGCCGGCCCGCTCTGCCCTAGTCAGTTGATCGCCGCGCTGGCCGCCGGGGGCAGCACCACCGGGGGCAGGCGCAGGGCGCGCAACTCCTCCCGCAGGCGCAAGAAGCGCCGGGTCGCCATTTCTTCCTCCGCGGTGCCCGCCGCGCTTGAGCTGTTGGAACAGGCGCTCCTTCTCCTCCTCCCTGATGTGGGCCACGCGGTTGCGCAGCTCGCGCTCGCCATCGGTGACGCCCATCAGGAGGCGCGGCTCCTCGACGACCAGCGCGCGCAGGGCGGGGGCGAGATCGGGATAGAGCGCGGCCAACTCGTCCACGTCGATCCGGCCGAACTCCTCGTCGGAGAAGCGCAGCATCTTCTC
>JBGPEV010000029.1:0-12014 GCA_041482995.1 bacterium
AATCAGACGCCAAAAGACATCCTAATAAATGAAAACATAACATACCACTTATGTACCCATCTCTGGAATCAAATGGGCCAGCTTCACGCCCACGTAGCGGGTGGTCGCGGCCGGCATGTAGAGCCCGATGGTGTTCTGGCCGGGGACATTGAGGTGAATGCGGGGCGGAACGGCCACCTGGCTGCGGGGATTCTCCTTGAAGAAGCGCCGCACCGCCTGCAGGGCCTCGTGGGGCGTCAGCAGGCGGCGCACCTCCTCGCCGGTCAGAAAGGGCACGCCGGTCATGGGCCGCGCCGCGGCTCAGGGTCCGGGCTTGCGGCCGCCATTGGGCTCGCCCAGGGGATTGGCCGCGAATGCCAGCGGATGGGGCGCGGCGCTGCCGGAGACCAGGTGATCGATCACGTCGTTGACCCGCTCCGCCGTGACGCCGCGGAACCATAGGCCCTGGGGATAGCAGACGGCGATGGGGCCGTCCTGGCACATGCGCAGGCAGTCGACCCGGGTGCGGTAGAGCTTCGCTTCCGACAGTCTGGGGTCCAGCCCGCGGGACTTGCTCTTCAGCGCGTTCCAGGCCGCCTGGCCGGCTTCTTCCGTGCAGCAGTCCGGCCCGGTGCAAAGCAGGAAGTGCAGCGCATACTGCCCAACGCCATAGAGCTTGGCGATCTCGGGCAGGGTTTTTCCCTTGTGGGCTTCCTTGGCCATGGCGAGTTTCCTGGAGTGGCGCCCGGCACCGGCGCGGGGAATCGTACGGCCCTAGAGGCTGCGGCGCAACCAGCCCGTCACGAGACGGGTTTCGCGCTCTTCGAACTGGGCTGCCGTGAGCTTACCGTCCCACAGGCCCTCCCGCAAATAGCGCAGTTTGGCGAGCCATTCGGTCTCGTCGGCGCATTGGCTCCAGCCGCCGGCCGTGCGCTGCACCAGGCGCTGATACTCGGCCTCGTCGATCAGGAGCGGCTGCTTTTCCGAATGGGGGCGCAAGTTGACCGGCACGGCTCAATCCCCTTCGAATTCCACCATGCAGTGCAGGGGATACTTGGTCAGGCGCTCCCGGCCCTTCAGCGCGGGCAATTCCACGACGAAGGCGCAGCCCATCACGTAGCCGCCGGCCTGCTCCACCAGGCGGCAGGCCGCCTCCATGGTGCCGCCGGTGGCCAAGAGGTCGTCCACCATCAGCACCTTCATGCCCTTGGTGACGGCGTCCGTATGGATCTCCAGCCGGTCCACGCCGTATTCCAGCGTATACTCCACGCCGATCTTGGGACCCGGCAGCTTGCCGGGTTTGCGCACCGGCACGAACCCCTTGCCCAGCGCGATCGCCAGCGGGGCGGCCAGGATGAAGCCCCGCGACTCGACGCCCACGAGCATGTCGATGTCCTCGCCCCGGTAGCGCTCGGCCAACCGGTCCACGACCGCGCGAAAGCCCTGCGGATCCAGGAAGAGCGTCGTCAGGTCGCGGAACTCGATCCCGCGCTTTGGGAAGTCGGGGATGGTGCGGATCAGCCGCTTGATTTGCTCCATGGCGTCCATTGCCCGCGGGAAGAGCGAAGTGCCGGCGGAACCAGAGCGTGTGGGCGTCCATCCGGCCCGATGACCCCGCCGGGGAGCATCAGGAAGGCGTGGAGGCGGACCCACCCGTGCTGCTGGGCGTTGCCGATGCCTAGCCGGTCAGGTTCGTCAGATACTTGTTCAATTTGAGCCGGTCAAGTTCCTTCAACCCGACGAATTGCAGATTCACTTTCAGCAGGTTGCCTTCCACCGGCGCCGTCCGCACCACTTCCGCCACCAGATCGTCGCGGATCTGGGCGGGGGCCAGGCGAAAGATCAGGGTATCGCCGTCGTGGGGCGTCGTCTCGTTCACCGGCACGAAGGCGAGCGCCCCGCCGACGCTCAGGTCCCGCAGGCGCCCCTTGATGAGGTATTGGGAATCGCGGGCACGCAACAGCGCGTGGGACTTCTCCGCGGCCTCCTGGCGCACCACGTAGAATTCGGTCGCCAGGTCCAACTCGATGCGCGGTGCATTGCGGAAGAAGAGGCGCTGGATCTGGTCCGTGTGTTCCAGCGCCACGGCGCGCATGGCCGCGGGGGATTGGCCCAGCACGCGGCACGTGAACTCGTACTCGGCGTCATTCTCCCGGGAGACGTGGAACTCCAGTTGTGGAAACTTCTCCAGGGAAACCGGCTTGCCCTTGGCGGTGGGTGGGCGGATCCAGAACTGGTTCTCGCTCGTCCCCACGATGGCCGTGACGAAGCTCAGTTCGCGCTTGGGGTGGGGGATCTTGCACTGCACCTTTTGCCCGGGCGCCAACATGCGCGTATCGGAGAAGGGAATGCGGATGTTCCCGAAACCGAAACCCAGCCGCTGCCGCAGCAAGCCCAGCTTGCGCAGCGCCGGGTGACGCGGATTTTGCTCGCGGAACTGCTTCACCCGCCGCTCGAAGGCGGGACGGGATTCCATCAGGGCGAGATGATCGGTCGGATTGACGGAGGCAGTGACCTGTTCGATCATCCGCCGCTCCTCCTCGCCCAGGTTCAACTCGGACAAGACTTCCTGCACCCGCGCCTCTTGCCGCTGGCGGCGGGATTGCAGCATGCGGCGCCGCTGGACAAGCAACGTCACCACCCCACCCACCACCAGTAAAATGGCCGCGGCGGTGAGGATGCCCAGGACGATCTGATTGGATACCCCGAGCGTGGACTCGGGAATGCGGATCGTCCTGATATCAAACTGCTCAGCCTGTGCTAGAATCACCCAACGCAGCATCGCCGGTACCCCCTTGGTCTCCAAGGCAAAACCACCCGCATTCTAGACCGAACCCGCTCGATAGGAAATCTTGCATCGCACGGATTCCCCGAACTTTGCGCTGTTTGGCGGCAGCTTCAATCCCGTACATTCCGGGCACGTGGAGATCGTCCGGCAACTGTCCCAATTGCCGGGCATCGACCAGGTGCTGGTGATGCCCGCCGGCCAGTCGCCCTTCAAGCGGGACGCCCAATTGCTGCCCGCCGAGCTGCGATACGGGATGGTGCGCGACAGCATTGGGGGGATGGAGCGGGTCGCCGTCCTGGATTGGGAACTGCGCCGGCCGCCGCCTTCCTATACCGTCGACACGGTGACCGCCCTGCGCCAGAGTTACCCTGCGGCCCAACTTTGGTTGGCCATGGGGAGCGACGTGTTTGCCGGGTTTGCCGGGTGGCACCGGGCGGCGGACTTGCTCGATCTGGCCGGTCTGCTGGTGTTTCCCCGCGTCGACGCGCCGGGGAGCCAGGTCTTGGGCCCCGCTCCCGGCGTCGACGCGCTGCCCCCCGGGTGGAATACCCGTGCGCATCCCGATCCGGACGGCAATCTGGTGAATCCGGACGGGCGGTGTCTGGTGCGTTTCGCTCCCATTCGCGTGCCTCCCGTCGCCGCGTCCCGGATTCTTCAGGAGCGCAACCTGGAGCAGGTGCCGCCGCGGGCACGGGCCGCGCTGGCCGCCTATTGGGCGGACCTGCCTGCGGCCACTGCCCGCTGACCCGCGCCCGCCATGGCTCAATTGCGGTTCCTGTGGGTGGGCAAGACCCAGCGTGGATTCGTCCAGGAGGGGGTCGAGCACTACCTCCGGCGCATCCGGGGGTTGATGCCCGCGGAAACCGTGGACGTGCGGCCCGCGGCCCATTCCGGGCGCGACCCCAGCCACGCCCTGCGGATCGAGGCCGAATCCCTTGCGCGCCGCATCGGCGAGCAAGACCTGGTGGTGGTGCTGGACGAACACGGAACGCGGGTCACCTCGACCCAGTTGGCGGCGCGCCTGACCCAACTGCGGGAGCAGGGGCCGAGCGCCATCACCTTCATTGTCGGCGGGGCCTACGGGCTGGAGGATTCCATCAAGCGGCGCGCCCGTCTGACCTTGGCGCTATCCCCCCTGACTCTCCCTCATCAACTGGTGAGGATTCTCCTGTTGGAACAGGTGTACCGGGCGCTGACGGTGAGCGCGGGCCTGCCCTATCACCATGGAGACTCCCCCTAACGCCGACGGGCCGGCGCGCGGCGGGCCCAGCGCTCGCCTTGGCGTCAGGAGGCGCTGGCGGCTGCTAGCGCGTGAGCGAGATCGTTTTGCCCCGCACGGACACGCGCAACTTGTCGCCGGGCTTCAGCCCCGCACGCATCAGCGGCTCCTGGGGCACGTTGACCCCAAATGCGCTGCCCTTGCCCCGCCGCTTCACCTCGACCGTCTCCACCCGTTTCAATTCTTTCTTGCCCTGGCGGTTCGGCTTGTACTTGGGCACCGGCTTGCCCGTAATTTGGGAGGCCTTCACCAGCCGGTTGTTCAGCGTGAACGTCGTCTTGAATCCCAGCGCCTTGGCAATTTCCTTCTGGTTGTGACCCTCGTTGGCCAATTTCTCGACTTGCGAGAGCAATAGCAAGGCACCATCTTTGTTGTCGTTGGTTAACTTTTCCATTTGCGGGCGTCCCACGTTTTCAGCGGATAGGGTCATCGAATCGTTACCATGGTTCTAAAGTTTCTCAGCTTATGCATACATCCCGTTCACAGATAAGGCGCTCCGAATTTATCATTCAGTGGCAGAGGCTGCAATGAAATTGCACTTTCGTCAGGAATCTCTCCGCCGGCGATGATTACGCGGCAGGCATTCAATTGGCGGCCGGTGACAACACATGCGGTACAGGTACTGCACAGGTTGTGAGAAGCGGTGCGAATCTTGTACACACCGGGGCAAATTCGCATGGAGAACGATGACGTGGCACACAGCAATCGACGCATTCCGCGGCGTCGCGGGGGGCGGCGGGGATTGGGGCGGACGGGGCGTTCCCGCCCCAATCCTCTCAGAAAAAGGAGAGCGCCTGAAACAGAATCACTTTGAGCGTCTTGTACTCCGGATCGTCATAGGGGATCGCGATTTCCAACCGGGCCGGGAAGAGGACGAATCCGACCACGTTGACATCGAACTCGACGCCGATTCCCACATCCTGGCGCTGCGGGGCCTTCTCCACGTCCTGGCGATTGTCCCAGGACTTGCCAACGTCGCTGAAGAGGATCAGTTGAATCCGCCGGCTCTGGATCTCCCGGCCGATCACGGCGCGGGTAAGCGTCCAGTGGTACTCGAGGCGCGCCGCGGCGAGTTGCTCGTGCACGAGCCGGAAGTCGCGGGGATAGCCCCGCAACGCCTGCGGACCGCCTAGCAGCGGCTGCTTCTGCAGCGGGGCCGTACCCGCCGAGCCGTCGCGAATCAATTCCAGCTCCACGCTCTGCCAGGGCGTGAACGTCAGCGATTGGCCCAGGTGCACTCCGGTGAGCGTGTACTCGAAGTTGCTGCCGTAGGACGGCTGGCCGTGCTCCACGGACAGCAACCAATTGCTGGCCCACCGGGAACTCCACAAAGCCGTGGCCGAATGGGAAATCTTCAGATGGTTCGCCTCTCCGGCCGGCTGACTGCGTACCCGCCCATCGTCCACGAGATGCACCGCATCGACCTGTTCGGCGCCGGCGGCCACATTGGTGCTGAGGTAGAAGCCGTCAGGCACGTCGTGCCCATAGCTCAATTGAACGGAGCGATTGAATAGGCCGCCGAGGCGCTGAGCCGAAACCTCCAGGGACAGGTGCCGATGGAGGAAGTGGCTGCGCGACCAGCCGACTTCGTAGTCGATCAGCCCTGTGCGCTCGCCGTAGATCGGGATGAACCGCACCTGGTTGTCCACGTCCAGTTGCACGTTGACGCCCAGCCCCGCGTAGTTGCCGTCCACGGCGTTGCCACCGAGACTCCCCTGCAGGCTCACCAGCACTTCGCGCTGCTTGCTCCAGTCGAAGAACGGCCGCACCCGGTATAGACTGGAGCTGTGGTTGTTGCGGCGGTCATCCTCCAGCAGGAGCTCGTCGGGGTCCAGGTCGACCGACTGCGGAGGCGTGGCGAGGGCAAATTCCACCTGCTCCTGTGGCAGCACGCCGGAAATGCGGCGGCTGACCACGCTCCCGTCCTCCATGGTCACTTGCACCACGACGGGCATGCGGCCGGTTCCCAGCCGGCTGACGGTGACGATCAGCCGGGTTCCGTTGCCGGCGGGCTCCTGGTGCCAATCCGCGATGGCGTAGTCCACCACCTCCGTCCGGTGAAACCACTCCGCGAAAAACCAGTCCAGGTCGGTGCCGGACTGCTGTTGCACGGCCGCTTGCCAGTCGTCATGCGCGGCTTCCCTGCCCTGGAAATCCCGGTAGAAGGCTTCCACCGCCCCGGCGAATGCCTCCGGTCCCACGACGTAAGCTAGCGAGCGCAGCACCAGGGGGGCCTTGCGGTGGAGCACCACCAGGGCGGTGTGGGCGCGGGGATAGCCGGTGAGCGAAATCAGCAGGGGCGCGTCCTTCCCGGCGCGGCTCAGGCCGCGCACCGGGGATTCATAGAAGTGCTCGCGGAAGCGCGGGCTCAGCCAATCGGTGATGGTGTGGATGCGGGCATCCCAGCCGTAGAGCGCCTCGAAGAAATCCAGCGCCAGGTAGCCGGAAAACCCGAGCGGTAGCCAGGCTTCCCGATCTTCATCGCACCAGACGGTCTCGCCGAACCAGACGCGGGCGAGCGCCGCCGCGAGCGTGCCGACGAACAGCCGGTCCATGAGCGACGTCTCATGGGAGAAGTCCCGGGAAAGGACCACCATGTGACCGAGCGTCAGCGTTTCTCCCGGCGGCAAATCTCCCTGCACCAGCAGGATGCCGGGGCGCGGCGGCGGCAGGTGGAAGCGGGTTTCCACGTGCTGAAGAAAGACCCGCGTGACGCGCTGGGACAGTTCGGCAATGCGCGCGCCCCCGGGGGGATGGAGCGAGGCGATCGGCAGGTCGCCATAGAGGGCATCGCTGCGCTGGGCCTGTGGCAGAAAGGCCAGGGGCAGGCCCTTCTGGGGCGCGGCGTCCTCGGGCACGGTCAGCGCCGCCCCGGCTGCCAGCCACTGCGCCGTGCCGCGCCCGGTGGCCACCCAGCCGGGGGTGGCGGACGCGATGCGCCCCGCGTAGTGCGCGGGGCGGGTACGGTGCACGTCCAGGTCCCAGGCGCCTGCGTCGAAGCGCGCCAATTCGGGAAACCAGTGCTCGAGCACCCATGCCGTTTCGCTCCAGCCATCGACCACACGGTGGGGCAGCCGCGTCTCGAAGGCGATCACGACGCCCGTGAGCGGCGCGCCGCCCGGGGCCTCCACGCGCAGCAGGCCCTCGCGCACGGAGTAGCCCTGGGGCAGACGTGTGTTGTCGATCAGGGCCGTTGCGAGCGGAACGCCCTCCAGCGTGCAAACAGAGACAATTCGGATCGACCCGGCGGAGAATCCGTCCGGCAGCCAGGGATCACGCAATCCCTGGGACACGGAGGAGTAGGCGAAAGGCAGCGGGGCCAGGTGCCGCCGCTCGCCGCGCGGGTCGGGCGCGAGAAACCGGTTGGGCGGCAGGTGAAACCAGAGCGCTCCGGCCGCGCGCGGATCGCCCGCCGCCAGGGTTACCGTCACTTCGCCCACGATCGTCTTGTCAGTGGCGCGAATCTCGGCCGCCACCTCGTACCGCGCCACGGGCACATCGGCCGCACGGCCGCACAGCGGGAGCGCCGCCAGCAGCAGCACGAGCCATACTGCCAGCCTGCCGGACCGCGGCAGTCGCGGCGAGGGAGACGGCGCGGTCACGGCGGCTACATGCGGAAGACGCCAAACGGCTGGCGCTCGAACGGGCAATTGAGGCTGGACGCGACGCCCAAGGCGAGCGCATGGCGGGAATCCTGGGGGAGCAGGATGCCGTCGTCCCAGATGCGCGCCGTGCTGTAGTAGGGGGAGCCCTCGTGCTCGTACTTCTCCAGAATCGGGCGCATGAAAGCGCCGCGTTCCACTTCGGTCATGGTGGGCTTGCCCTGGCTGGCCAAGCTGTCCTGCCGGACGGTGGCGAGCACGTTGGCCGCCTGCTCTCCGCCCATGATGGAAATACGGGCGTTGGGCCACATCCACAAGAAGCGGGGCGAATAGGCCCGCCCGCACATGCCGTAGTTCCCGGCGCCGTAGGATCCGCCGATGATGAGCGTGAAGCGGGGCACGCCGCACGTCGAAACGGCCGTCACCAGCTTGGCGCCGTCCTTGGCGATGCCGCGCGTCTCGTATTCCCGGCCCACCATGAAGCCCGTGATGTTCTGCAGGAACACCAGAGGAATCTGGCGCTGGGCGGCCAGTTCGATGAAGTGGGCGCCTTTCAAGGCGCTCTCGCTGAACAGGATGCCGTTGTTGGCCAACAGGCCCACCGGGTAGCCGTGAACGTGAGCGAAGCCGCACACCAGTTCCTTGCCGTAGTTGGCCTTGAATTCGTGGAAGCGGCTGCCGTCGACCAGGCGGGCGATCACCTCGCGGACATCGTAGGGCGTCCGGCCGTCCATGGGCAGCACGCCGGGGAGTTCTTCCGGATCGTACCGGGGCGGCTCGGGAGACTGCATCTCCAAATGCTGCGCGGGCGGGCGGTTCAGGTAGCGGAAGATCTCCCGCGTCATCTGGAGCGCTTCCTGGTCGTCGTGGGCGTAGTGATCCACCACGCCCGAGCGAAACGCGTGCACTTCGGCGCCGCCGAGATCCTGGGCATCCACGACTTCGCCGGTGGCCGCCTTCACCAGCGGCGGCCCGCCCAGGAAGATCGTGCCGGTGCCCTTGACGATGATGCTTTCATCGGACATCGCCGGCAGATAGGCGCCGCCCGCCGTGCAACTTCCCATCACGACGGCCACCTGGGAGATCCCCTGGCTGGACATCTGCGCCTGGTTGTAGAAGCTGCGCCCGAAGTGATCGCGATCGGGGAAGACGTCCGCCTGCAGCGGCAGGAAGCCGCCGCCGGAATCCACCAGGTAGATGCACGGCAGATGGTTGAGCAGCGCGATTTCCTGGGCCCGCAGATGCTACTTCACCGTCATGGGATAAAACGTTCCGCCCTTCACCGTCGCGTCGTTGGCGATGATCACCGCCTCGCGGCCTTCCACCCGGCCGATCCCCGTGATCACGCCCGCGCTGGGCGCCGCGTTGTCGTACATCTCCCAGGCGGCCAGGGGCGAAAGCTCGAGAAACGGGGCGCCGGGGTCGATCAGGGCGGCCACGCGCTCGCGCACGGGCAGCTTGCCCCGCTCGCGGTGCCGCTTCATCAGCGCCTCCCCGCCGCCCAGGCGCACCATTGTGAGCCGCTCCTCCAGCAGCGCGAAGGAGCGCCGGTGGTAGGCGAGGTTGGCCTTGAACGCCTCGCCGGCCGGGCGAATCTGGGAGCGCAGGACGGTCATGGGTCGGCGCGGCGGGCGGAGAGGGAGTCCATGTACTCCTGCCACTCGGCGGGCAACAAATAGCGCTTCTTGGTATTGCAGGACTTGCAGCAGGGCACGACGTTGGACTTGCTGGACTTGCCGCCGCGCACGATGGGCACAATGTGATCCATCGTCAACTCACGCGCGGGAAATCGGCGCCGGCAATAGTGGCACACGCCTGCGCCGCGGCGGTTCTTCCACCACTGGCTCCGGCGCAACTCGCGGGCTTTGCGCTTTTCCCGCTCTATCTCCTCCTCTGCGACCTCCACGACGAAATCGACACCGGTCATGTGGCGGAGCCGGGAGCAACCCGGAACGGATGGAGAAAAAACGAAACCGATTCCGCACAGACCCGCTTGCCCGGAGGCAAGCAGGTCTGCACGAATACGGGCTGACTTTAAAACGATGTCAGCGCTGACTAGCGGCGGGGCTTGGCTTTGGTTTTCTTGCGAGCCGGCGCTTTTCGCTTCGCCGGTTTTTTGGTGGTTTTCTTTTTCGCGGTCGTCTTCTTTTTCGCCATCATACGCATTCCACCGGATTTGGATTTAGCAGCTGACTTCTTCTTGGCCGGCTTCTTCTTGGCCCTCCGTTTGGCCATCATCATGGCAGCCCCGGATCGGGCAGCCGCGGCCGCTTTTTTCTGCTTTGCTTTAGCGGCCGGTTTGCGGGCAGCTGGCGCTGCCGCAGGTTGGGCGGTTAATCGCCCCGCTTGGCGCTCGTCGAAGCCCGCGGGTTCTGCGCCCGTCTCCGAATCAATCCAGTGGCCGTTGGCGAAGGTGTAGAGCTTCAACAGGCGCCCGAATTGATTGAATACCTTGACGTAGGCGTCGTCGCTCCTGGCGGTAACCGCCAGTTGGTCCCCTTCCTCCGCCGAGTCCACGCCTTCGTACTGGACCCACAGGGTCTTGTCGAACTTGAGCTTGTTGCCGTCCACCTGCATAGAACATTCTCCTTGTTTGTCCGCCGGTGGGGTTACAGCGCGCCACTGCGCGCGATGCGAGTTCAACCCCGGGCTGCCGGGAAGGCTGCGTTCCTCGACTTCGCAGTAACGACACCGTCAGCGTAACACAGCGCGAAGACAAATCACACGAGGCTATCCTAGTGCGGTTGGGAGAATTCCCCCGATGCGATTCCCACCCGCTTCCTCTATCGAATTAGCGTATTCTCGCCGCGGGATCAAGCAATAAAGCACGGGCCCGCCAGATTTTTTCCGCGGCGCCGCTCAGCGGCTCTCGGATCGGCTGCGAGACGCCGCGCTCCGGCGATCCGCGTATTTCTCCAATGCCCGCGGAGCGGCTCCTGGGGCGGATTTGCGCGACCGCGGTTGCGCGCGTTGCCAGCATCCGGCCGCTGGGCTAGTCTGATCGTGCCGGAGCAGGCGGAAAGGCGCGGTGCACATTCGCGGAGTCACGGGAGCCATGTCCGAAGAGATCATCGTCTATTCGCAGCCACTTTGAGGGCCGTGCGAGCAAGCGAAAGGGTACCTTTCGCAAAGAGGCGTCGCCTTCACGGTCAAGGACGTGCGCCGCGATCCGGAGGCGCTGCGTGAATTGCAGGCGCTGAACGTGATGTCCACCCCGGTGGTGAAGATCGGAGCGGTGGTCATCGCCGGCTTCAATCCGAAAAAAATCGATCGGGCGCTGACGGAACTGGCGGCGCAACGCGGCTGACCGCCGTGAATCCGCCGCGGCGCCCATGGCGTCCGGTTCGCACAGACAGGCAGGGCCATGACCCTCCCCACTTCACGTGTCTCGCGATCCACGGCGCTCGATCGCGTCCACGTGATCCTGGTCGAGCCGGGCGATAGCCGCAACGTGGGTTCGGTGGCGCGGGTCATGAGCAATCTCGGGTTCCGGCATCTGCACCTGGTCGCACCGCCCCGCTATCGCCCGGAGGATGCCGCCACGACGGCCTGCTGGGCCACCGATCTGCTGCAACAGGCAAGCCTGCATTCCTCCCTGGAGGAGGCGATCGCGCCCATGGAGCACGTGGTTGGATTCAGCGTGCGTGAGGGGCACAACCGGCCCAGGCTGCTGCTGCTGCGGCAATGGGTCGATCGGCTGAACGGCGCCCCGGCACAAGAGACCGCGCTGGTGTTTGGCCCGGAGGATACGGGACTGCGGCAGGAGCACGTGGCGCTGTGCCGCTGGCTGGTGCGCATTCCGTCCGCGCAGGAGAACCCCTCGTTCAATCTCGCGCAGGCGGTGTTGCTCGCCCTGCACGAGATTTCCCGCCCGGACGAATCGGAACCGGTTCCCGCGCCTGCGCGCCGCCCGCGGCAGCGCGAATTCCTGGAACTGGACCGGATTGTCGACGAGGTGCTGACGCGGTCGCGCTTCTACCACCGGGGCACGCCCGCGCCCCTGCCGGGTGTGATCAAGCACCTGGTGCGCCGGATGGACCCCGACGAGCGGGAAATGCGGGTGCTGATCGGAATGTTCAGCAAAGTGAACAAGGCGCTGGCGGGCAAGGTGCCCGTGCTGCCGCTCGAGGATGCCCGGGAGGAGGGATCGCCCCACGCAGGGGAGAATGCATCTGGATTTTCCGGCCCGCCGGCGGAGCGGGGTTCTCCCCGCCGCCGCTAGGCTCTGTTTGAAAATTCCCAGTCGCGGTCAAGGCGACCGCGTCTCCTCTCCCTTGCGCTGCGCGCGGTCCCTCCCCACCTTGTGGGGAAGGACAAAGCAACCACCGCCACGCTGGCCCGGTGGGTGGGTCCTTGTCCCCCTCCA
>JBGPEV010000030.1:0-11930 GCA_041482995.1 bacterium
CATGCGCTCCAGCAACTGCCGGATCTCGTCGACGGCCTGAGCCGGCTCTAGTTCGAGATAGCGCTTCATCACGCTGACCACGCGATCCAGCAGCGGCGCGTGACTGCCCTCGATCTTCTTGATTTCGCCTTCAACCTTGCGGAGCAGCGGCTCGATAGCCATCAACTCCTGCTTCAGGTCCTCCACCAGGCGCGCCGCCGAATCCGCGCCGCCCAGGCCGCCGGTGTCCGCCACCTGGCTGCGGGCGCCCGCAGGCCCCTGTCCGCCGCGGCTGTCCATGAACATCGCCCCGGACCCCGTAAACAGCCAAATCGGGTTGACCCCGAAACGGGTGACGATCCCGTAAATCAGTTCGACGTTGGGCTTGCTGCCCTGGGAACCGATGAAATTGTTGTACGTCTGCGGCTTCATGCCGATCTCCGCAGAGAACCGGCTCTTGTTCAGCCCCAGGTGGGTGCGGATATACTCAATTCTTTCAATAATTTCTGGAAACTTTCTCAAGGTGTACCTTACCGGGAAAATGGCGAGTCTTTTCCACGACTCACTCGGAAGGGTTGAGTCCGGAGATGCATCTGCCAGCGCCCCCAGGCCCCGCCACGACAGCCGTCAGTTCGAATCTTATCCAATCCTGTTCACAATTTCGCCCCCCTCACAAAGGATGGATGGGGGGCGTATCCGATGGGTTGAACTTTCCGAGAATCCGCCTCCGACTCACCCTGCACGCGGGGCACTGGCAGGAGACAACTTGTCAGACACCCCACGGGCGCGCTCAAGAGATCGAATCCACGGTTAACCGATCCTGAATCATCACCCGCACTTGGCCGGGTTTCATATCGACTTACGCTTTGTTTGTAAAGCATAATTATGCACAGAATTTGGTGACACTATGGAGAAACATACTTTAATTATGACCTGTAATAAAAGGAGAATGAATTAAACGCACACACGTTCGCGACAACGGTTTCGTCTTGCTGAGATTCTTTTGCACATCCAGATACAATAAAGACGATAGCGTATCATTCTATCGTGGAATCTAACGAAACACACCAATATACTTATCTCTCCCATGAAGCGTGCGGATTGATAGCTTTACCCAATAATTCTATGGAAAACTGAGTCACACAAGACGAAATATTCCCGTTAAGTCTTGCCGCGGCGTAATTGGCCATCCGCCGCACCCCGGCCCCGGATTTCGCCCCGCATCCTTTCGGCTGCAATTCCGTGATCGACACGGGAAAAGGAACGGCGCCTGCGGGGCCAGCACCGGCGGCCAAATGAGTCCAGTGGCGGCCTTGCACTCCGCTGCGCGATCCGGCGCCGCTCATCCCGCCAGTTCCCTGCCGGCGGACCCACTTGCCGGACGAGGCCGGGGAGAGGTTGATCCGTACGGACCCGTTTCACTCCCAGGAATCGCAACTTGGCGGCGCATTCGATTTGCGCCGCCGGTGGGTGCTGCCCCAGGACGCACGGAGGCGCGGCGCAACGGCCGCGACCGTCGGCGACCGTGTCCACAGTACCCTATTAACGGGAAGTTGCTCCCGGCGGCCCCACCGTTCGCGGGCGGCCTGGTTCCGCTGGCGCCGCCCCATTTGGACCCGGAGATCCCAGAGCCGGGCGGTGGTGCGGGCGGTGTCGATTGAGACACTGGAATGGCGCGAAATGACACCACGCGGGGACATCCCCAAGACGCGCGCGGAAGCCCCAATGGGGTCCATCCAAGCCACGGGCCGGGGGTCAGGGCATGTGAACGAATGGGCGGTACAGGGCTTGAACCTGTGACCTACGGCTTGTAAAGCCGCCGCTCTCCCAACTGAGCTAACCGCCCCGGGCATGGCGCGCGTGCGCGACCGGCTTGCGCCTTGCGGGAAAGCGGAGCAGGAAGGACGAACCCGCTCCGGTGAAATTTCTAACAGGCATCGGACGGATTCTCAACCGCAAGGCCGGAGGGAGGGCGCATGGACCGGGTGGAGGCAGTGCTGGCGGGCGACGTCGGGGGTACGAACACGCGTTTGGCGCTCTATCCCCGGGGCCGTGTCGCCGATCCGTTGCTTCTGCGAGTGTATCCCTCCGCGGCGTTCACTGGGTTGCAGCCGATCGTGGCGAGCTTCCTGGCCGAGGCGGCGCAGTTGACGCCGCAGGTGACGGTGCGGCGCGCCGCCTTCGGGGTCGCGGGTCCGGCCGAGGGGATCGTGGTCAAGTTCACCAACTTGCCCTGGATCGAGCGCGCCGATGGGATCGCCGCGGCGTTCGGCCTGGAGCACGTCGTCTTCATCAACGATTTCGCCGCGATTTGCCGCGCCGTGCCCCACCTTGCGCCCGCCCACCTGGTGCATTTGGGGGGCGGCACTCCCCATCCTGAAGCGCCCAAGGCCGTGTTGGGTGCGGGCACCGGATTGGGCGCGGGGTTTCTCGTGCATTGCGGGGCGTCCTATCGCGTGGTGGCTTCGGAGGGCGGACACGTGGACTTTGCCCCCCGCGGTCCCCAGCAGATGCGTTTGGCCGACTATCTGGCGGCGCACCGGGGCGGCGCCTATGTTGAGAACGTGCTGAGCGGCCGGGGCCTCGCCAATCTCTATGCCTTCCTGCGGGATAGCGAGGGCCTGGCCGAAGCGCCGAACGTGCGCACGGCCATGGAACGGGAGGACCCCGCCGCCGTCATCACCTCCCGTGCGCTGGCCGGTGCCGATCCGTTGTGCGACCGCACGCTGGACCTGTTCTGCGAAATCTACGGCGCCATGGCCGCCACGCTGGCCTTGCTGGTGATGGCGCGGGGCGGGGTTTACGTGGCCGGTGGCATCGCGGGGCACATTCGGGCGCGGCTGCAGGGCGGTCCCTTTCAACGCGCCTTTGAGCAGCACGTGCGCTATACCGACTTCCTGCGGAGCGTGCCGCGCAACCTGATCGTCCACCCCCAGCCCGGGTTGCTGGGCGCGGCCCTGGCGGCGGCGGAGGAGCCGTAGCCGACCCGGCGCGCCCTCAACCTGGCGGCTAGACGTTGAAACGGAATTCGATCACGTCGCCGTCCTGCACGATGTACTCCTTGCCTTCCAGCTTCAGCTTGCCGGCCTCCCGTGCCTTCTTCTCGCTGCCCAACGCCACCAATTCCGCATAGGGAATGGCCTCGGCGCGGATGAAGCCCCGCTCGATGTCCGAGTGAATCTTGCCCGCCGCCTTCTGGGCGGAGGTGCCGCGCCGGATGGGCCAGGCGCGGCTCTCGTCCGCGCCGGTGGTGAGGAAGCTGATCAGGTCCAGCTTGGCGTAGGCGGCCTGAACGAATCGGTCGCGCGCGGGCGCCTTCATCCCCAGCGCGGCCAGAAATTCGGGTTGCTCCTCGGGCGCGAGGTCCGCGATGTCCATCTCGATCTTGCCGCTGATCCCCATCAGGTCCAGTCCCGCGCCCTGAACCTGGTGCTGAATATCCTCGGGAACGCCCTTTGGAAAGTCGCCCTCCTCCTGATTGAGCAGGCACAGGAGCGGCTTGAGCGTGAGCAGCCCGAAACCCGCGAGGGTCTTGGCATCGTCGGCGGAAAACGTCGTGCCGCGCAGGGGCTGCTCCTTCTCCAGTTGCTCGATGCACTGGGCAATCAGCGCCTTCTCGTGATCCTTGCCGCCTTCCTTCTTCATGCGTTCCCGGCGGCTTTCCAGCGGCTGCAGGTCGCTCAGGATCAGCTCCGCCGTGAAATTGGACAGGTCGCGCTTGGGGTCCGGCGCTTCGTTGAGCGCTGGATTGGCGAAGGCCCGCACCACCAGCACCAGCGTGTCACACTCGCGCATGGCCCCCAGGGTCTGCGCGTCCAAGCCGCCCTTGCTGCCCGGCGCCTGGGGCTTGCCGGCCACGTCCACGAAGGCGATTTCCGCATAGACCTTCTTCTTCGATGCATGCAATTCGGCCAGGCGGTCCACCCGCTCGTCGGGCACCTTGATCACGCCGAGGTTTTCCTTGCCCTTCGTCCCGTGCGTGCTTCCCGGTCCGGTTTGCGCGTGCGAGCCGGTGAGGGCGTTGAAGATGGTGGTCTTGCCCGATCCCGGGAATCCAACGATGCCGATTTTCATCCAGTGTCCACGCTGATTGCATTTCGCCGCGGCTCCGCTACCGGGCCGGGGCAACATCAAGTAGGAATCCTTTAGCGGGTTCACCTTATCATGACAACCGCGCACTGCGCCGCTCCCCGGCAGTCCCGTCGCGCGCCGGCCGCGAACGGCACGGCACGGCCCCCGCCCGGCCGGCGGTGCGGCCTCTCTTGCGCTGCCCGCCCCATCGGGATAACCCGATGCACGGAGAGGGTTGGAGGGACGCGGCTCCGCCAGGGCCTTGGCGCGCCGCGGCAGTCCGCGATTCGCCGCTGCCGGGAGATCTCAGATGCGCAAGCTGAAGATGACGATTGGCACCGTGGTGCTGGAAGCAGAACTGGTTGAAACGACCACGGCGGACGCCCTGCTCCGGGCGGCGCCGTTCGAATCCAGCGCCAACACCTGGGGCGACGAGGTCTACTTTTCCACCCCGGCGCGGGTGGCCGAGGAGCCGGAGGCCCGCACCGTCGTGCAGCCTGGCGAATTGGCCTTCTGGCCCCCCGGTAACGCGATCGCCATCGGCTTCGGCCCCACCCCCGCCTCCCGGGGCAACGAGATTCGCTTGGCCTCCCCTTGCAACGTCTGGGGCAAGGCGCTCGGCGATGTGAAGCAATTGAAGGCCGTGCGTCCCGGCGCCAAGATCCGGGTGGAACCCGGTTGATGCCCTGTGCGGACGGCCGGGCGCGCCGCACGGCAACGCCGGTGGCGTCGCTTGGCAATTCGGCGATCCCCTTTCTGGAACCACTCATGAGCGAAAATCACTTCATCTTGATGGATGTGCAGGATCACATCGCGACGATCACGCTCAACCGCCCGGAACGGTTGAACGCCTTGGGCCAGACCATGCGCGAGGACCTGCTGGCGGCCATCCTGCGGGCACGCGATGAGACGGACATCCGTGTCTTGCTGATCACGGGCGCCGGGCGGGCCTTCTGCTCCGGTGGCGATGTGAAGGAGATGAGCGACCGGGTGGCCAGTGGCGCCACCAGCCGCCGGGAGTTGGAGATTTGGCCCGTCCGGGACCGCATTCTGGCGGAAATGCGGGGCATGCCCAAACCCGTGATCGCCGTTGTGAACGGGGTCGCGGCGGGAGCGGGCTGCAATCTGGCGCTGGGCTGCGACATGCGCATCGCCTCGGACCGCGCCGGCTTCATCCAAGCGTTCGTCAAGCGGGGGCTGCATCCGGATTGGGGCGGCACCTACTTCATGCCGCGCATGCTGGGCATCCCCCGCGCCTTCGAGTTCATCCTGAGCGGTGACGTGATCTCCGCCCAGCAGGCCCTGGACTGGGGTCTGGTCAACCGGGTGGTGCCCCAGGCCGGGCTCAAGGACGCGGCGCTGGAGTGGGCACGGAAGTTCGCCGCGGGGCCGCCGGTCGTCTACGCACTGGCCAAGCGCGCCATCTACCGGAACCTGGACGCAGACCTGACCTCCGCGCTGGAATACGAGGCTTATGCGCAACGCGTGGTGTGGACCACGGAGGACGCGGCGGAAGGCATTCGGGCATTCGTCGAGAAGCGCCCGCCCCAATTCACAGGGAAGTAACGCGACGGGCTCCCGCATGCTCGGAGGCGCACCTGAAGGCGGGAGATCGTACCCGCGGCGCCCGCGGCCGGCCTCCTTGGCCCTGGGGGCAGAACCGGTGCCGCGGGCGAGGTAAGCCCCTTATCTGAAATGATAATCGGGATATTGGGGGGATGGCTAAGCGTTTGACAAGCCGGGTAAAAGCGGTCAGACTACCGCGTGCTGGAGGGCTCCTGCGGGCCGGAGCCGAGGCTTCGGCGGCCTGGTCAGGATGCACCCCCCAATGCAGTGGCGACTGGCGAAACATTGGCGAGCCGGCCGATGTTCGCGCCCCGGGCCGGAGCTTCTCAAGAGTACCCGGCGATCCTCCAGTGCGGGCAAACCGACTCCGCCCAACGGTTTTGCACACATCGGGTCCGTGCCATCGTCTGCCGCGATAACCCGAGCATCGACTCGATGAGTTGAATGGAAAGCACGCTGCCGCCACTCAAGATTCGCAACATCACCGTGAAATTTCCCATCATTCAAGGTGGGATGGGGGTGGGAGTTTCGTGGGACAAATTGGCCGGGGCCGTGGCCCGCGCCGGGGGCATGGGTACCGTCTCCAGCGCCGGGACGGGTTACTGGAACACCGACAAGGTGCGATCGCTCAACGGCCGTCCGCTCAAGCCGGCGAACTTTCACCATTCCGGGAATCTGAAGGCCATCGTCAAGAGCGCCCAGCAGATTTCCGGCGGAACCGGCGCGATCGGCGTCAACATCCTGTGCGCTCTCACCGACTATGAGCGGCAGGTGAAGGACTCCGTCGAGGCCGGCGCCCGATACATCATCAGCGGCGCGGGACTGCCCTTGCGGCTCCCGGAATTCGCCGGCGATGCCGATGTGGCGCTGATTCCCATCGTGTCCTCGCCCCGGGTCGTCGATCTGCTTTGCAAGCGCTGGAAGCGCCAGGGCCGCCTTCCAGACGCGATCATCCTGGAAGGGCCCAAGTCCGGCGGCCACCAGGGCTACACCTACGAGCAATGCTTCGACCCGGAATTTCAGTTGGAGAACATGACGCCGCGGGTGCTGCAGGCCTGCAAGGCGTGGGGCAACATTCCGCTGATCGTCGCCGGGGGCGTGTGGGACAAGAAGGACATTGATCACTACCTGGATCTGGGTTGCGCGGGCGTGCAGATGGCCACCCGGTTCATCGGCACCTACGAGTGCGATGCCCACATGACCTTCAAGCAGGTGATCATCGGATCGAAGAAACGGGACATCCGCCTGATCAAATCCCCCGTGGGCTACCCGGCGCGGGGCATCGTCACCACGCCGCTCGTGCAGCGGGTGTTGGCCGGCAACCGCCCCAAGATCACCTGCATTTCCAACTGCGTCACCCCGTGCAATCACGGCCAGGAATCCAATTTGGTCGGGTATTGCATTGCCGACGCGCTGGGCGATTCCCAACGCGGCATGATGGAAACGGGCTTGTTCTTCTCCGGTTCCAACGGTTACCGCGTCACCGGCCTGCAAAGCGTGCAGGAATTGATTGAGAAACTGGTGGGGCTGCGGGCGGACACGGACTCCTGGGAAGAAGATCCCGAGTACGTGGAAATGCCCGACACCCCCACCCAGGCCGTCCGCGCCCTGTAAGGGCGCGACCCGCCCCATGGCCGCCAGTCTAAGTCATTTTGACCGCAAGGGCCGCGCCCGCATGGTGGACGTGGGCGGCAAGGCCGTAACGGCGCGCGCGGCGACCGCCAAGTGCCGCATCCGTGTCAGTCCGGAATTGGTGCGGGTGTTGAAGGAGGGCACGCTGGAAAAGGGCGATGCGTTCACGGTCGCCAAGACCGCCGGCATCCTGGCGGCCAAGCAAACGGGAACCCTCATCCCCATGTGCCATCCCCTCCCGTTGGACGTGGTGGAGATCGACCTGGTGCTGGATGACGCCGCCGGGGTGGTCACCGTGCAGGCCACCGCCCGTACCGAGGCCAGGACCGGTGTCGAGATGGAGGCAATGGTCGCGGTTTCCGTCGCCGCGTTGGCGTTTTACGACATGTGCAAGGCAGTGGACAAAGGCATGGTGATCGATACCGTGCATCTGGCGGAAAAATCCGGGGGAAAAAGCGGCCGCTATCGCAATCCGCTGTTTTGATCCGGCTCTGCTCCGCACATCCCTTGCGTCTTGGGCCGATCCTTGCGGTTTAAACACAACGACATAACCGCAACCACAGGTAGACACAGATGAACACGGATAAGCAAAGCGGACGGCGCTGGCGCAATGCAGTGATTCGGGCGGAGCATTGCGCGCCCATGATTGGCTAATCTGCTCCAGAAGCCCCTTGGAGGGCAGTTCAATGCATCTTGCTTGCGATCCGTCTCCGGAACATGGGTGCTTCGTCGGAATCAATCTGTGTTCATCCGTGGCTAATCATTCTTGTCGTTGTGAATAAAATTCCCTGACAGAGAGACAGAACCGGGCGCCGGCCGGGCATCGCGCACCGTACGCCGCGATTCCGGGGCGACGCCCCCAACGACGTTTCCGGCAGCCGCCGCCTTGGCCCGCATGGGTTCTTCGACTTCCGTTCTATTTCCTCCCGGCACCAGCCGCTATACCCAGGCGATGGCCAAATGCCTGGGATATGCGCCGCCGCGCCGCGAGACGCCGGACCGCGCCGTGGTGCACCTGCTCGTGAACCTGGTGCAGGGCCGCATGCTGGAATACCTGGCCGATCAGATTTGCCGCGACTACGGCATCGAGGATGAGCAATCCAAGTTCCAGATCGTCACGGCGTTGCTGCACATCTTCAGCGACGAGTTCTTCGCCCTGTTCCGGTCCAAGATCAACGACAATCCCTCGCTGGTGGTGGACATCGCCCGGCGGATCATCCGCAAGGAATCCGAGCCCGCGCCCAAGACCAGCACGGGCCGCGAATGGGCCGGCCGGCTCTACCCCGCGATCTTCCGCAAGTACTTCGAGTACCGCAATTTGCAGGACCTGCAGCACATGGTGGAATCCGACGCGGAGATCCAGAAGATCATTCTGCTGGCGCTGCTGCGCCGCTCCATCAGCGATGGGCAGCGGTACGCCAAGATCGCGCGCATTCTGGAGGAAGACCGGGAGGGTTTCACCACCGCGTTCTTCATGGAGCGGGTGAAAGACGGCAAGGTGCCGGAACTGGTGGCCCTGCTGGATTCCGGCCGCTGGGAGGCGGAGGTGGCCAGCATGCGGGAACGGGTTGCCCACTTGCGGGGCGAGTGAAGGACACCGGCCCTCCTCATCCGGAGACGCCCGCTCATTCCCAATCGACTCGGCCTATGTCCAATCGCATTTTCACCTATGGGGAAGCGTGCCGCGCGCTGGAGGCGGTGCGCACCAAGACCCTCGCCGCCAGCGAGCGCCTGGAAACCCTGCGCGCCCAGGCCGGGCAACTGGGGCCGGGCCAGGCCGACAAATTGAGCGAGTGGATGGACGCGGTCGTGCAGAAGTGGACCGCCGACATCCTGGCGCTCGGGGCGTTGCCCAAAGGGCTGTTCACCGTGGACTTCGATTCGGGCAAAGGATTCTTCTTCTGCTGGACGCTCAATGAGCCGCTGTTGGAGCACTTCCACCGCTACGAGGAAGGATTCGACCAGCGCCAGCCGCTGCCGGAGGCGGAAAAACAGGACGCGCCCCCCGTTCTCAACTGACCGGAGCCAACGGATGCGCCCGCGGAACCGAACGGCGGCGAACGAGAACAGGTCAGGGAGAGCGAATCAGGCGCGGCAGTAGGACGAGAAGCAAGCGTTGAGGCCCAATTTTTTGATCACCATGTTCCAACGGGAGTCGTAGGGTTGCTCCAGGATCGGCATCAGATCCATATCGGACAGCCACCAACCCTCCTGCTCGATCTCGCGGTCCAACTGTCCCGGCCCCCAACCCGCGTAGCCGACCCCCAGGATATAGTCCTGGGGCGCATGGTCATCCGTGATGCCCGTCAGGACCTCCTGCGCGGCGCTCAGGCAGAGGTCCTCGCCCAGCCGCGTGGTGGACTTGCCGATGAAATCGGGCGTGTGCACCACCCAGCACAACTCCGGCTGGACGGGACCGCCAATCAGGATCATTTCGTTCTGGGGCGTCTTGGCTTTCAGACCCAGTTCCCGCAGCAGGTCATCCACGCTGGTGGTGGAGGGGGAGTTGATCACGAAGCCCATGGCACCGCTTTGGTGGTATTCGCAGAGCAGAACCACGCTCTTGTCGAAATACCCATCTTTCAGGGAAGGCATCGCCACCAGGATCTGGGGCTTGCACTTGTCCTGATTCATATGCGGTGAACCCGATTGATCGCGGTCTCCACCCCAAGGTCCGGCGCCACGCTTCGCACCGACGAGCATGGGCCGCAACCATCCATCGGGGAGTTCTCCGGCTTGCGAGGAGGAGAAATTCGAAGCGCCTTGCGGATCGGAATGAAGCGAACCGGTTCGCCCGCCGCATGTCCTTTCGCTGCCCTTGTCGATCGCCTGGAAAGGATCGATTCCGCCAGAAGAATGGTATCACCGGGGCCGGATGTCGGCAAGCCCGAGGCGCTCGGGCAGGCGGATGGAACCGTCGCGCTGCTGGCCGTTTTCCACCAGGGCGATGATCGTCCGCGAGACGGCGATGGCGGTGCCGTTGAGCATGTGGACGTACCGGGTGCCCTTCTCGCCTTTCTCCTTGAAGCGGACGTCGAGGCGGCGCGCCTGATAGTCCGTGCAATTGGATGCGCTGGTGATCTCGCCCCAGTGTCCCCGGCCCGGCATCCAGGCTTCCAGATCGAACTTGCGGTAGGCGGGCGCGCCCAGGTCGCCCGTGCAGATCTCCACCACGCGATAGGGAATGCCGAGCTGTTGGTAGATCTTTTCCTCGATGGCGACGATGCGCTCGTGGGTCGCCTCCGAATCTTCCGGCCGCGTGAAGGCGAACATTTCCACCTTGGTGAACTGGTGCACCCGGTACAGCCCCCGCGCTTCCCGCCCCGCGGAGCCGGCCTCCGTGCGGAAGCAATGGGAGACGCCGCCAAACAGGAGCGGCAGCCGCTCGGCTGCGAGCACTTCCCCCGCCAGCAGTCCGCCCAGCGTGATCTCCGCGGTCGCCACCAGGCTCAGGTCGGAGTTCTCGATGCTGTAGATTTGCGTCGACTCGCCGCGCGGGTTGTAGCCGGTGCCGGCGAGGATCTCGCGCCGCGCCAGGTCCGGCGTCATGAAGACGGTGAACCCCTCCTGGCGCAGGAGATTCACGCCAAACTGCAGCAGCGCCAGTTCCAGAAGCACCGCCTCGTTCTTCAGGAAGTAGAACTTTTGCCCCGCCACCTTGGCCCCCCCCTCGAAATCCACGAGGTCCAGCCCTTCCATCAAATCGACGTGATCCTTGGGCGCGAAGTCGAACGCCGGCGGCGCGCCGTGGGTGCGCACCACCTTGTTTTGCGACTCGTCCGCGCCGATGGGCGCCTGCGGGTGGGAAAAATTGGGGACCTGCTGCAGGAGTTCGTGACGGATCGCTTCGGCGGCCTCATGGCGCTGGTCCAGCTCCGCCTCCTGCTCCTTCAGTTGGCGCCCTTCCTCGATCAATGGCTGCCGCTGCTCGGGAGGCAGCTGGGACTTCATCCGGTTGCCGATCTCGTTGCGCCGCTGGCGCACGGCATCGAGGCGGGTCTTGGCCTCCCGCGCCGCCCGATCGGCGGCCAGCAGCGCCCCGACGTCCAGCTTCAGGTTGCGGTTGCGCACATTGGCGAGCACTTCTTCGGTGCGGTCACGAATCTCACGCATGTCCAGCATTCTCGTACAGCTCCCGTGGATGGGGTGCGGCGACGCACGCCCGGATCGGCCGGATCGGATGGGCGTCTGGGATCAACCCCGCCGCCGCCGCTTGGGCGGGCCGGCTTCGTTCCCGTCGGGCAGCGCCCCGCCGTCAAAGTGATTCCATTGCGGGTGGGCGAGCAGCGCCTCCCGGATGCGGCGGTGATCCTGCGGCGCAGTGAGCGGCGGCCAGGGTTCCCGATCCCGCCGCCAGCGGCCCAGCCACGCCCTCTCCAGCGGCTCCCGCAGCAGGGAGAAGTCCGTCGCCGCCAGGGTGGCCCGGCGCATTCCCGCGAGCAGGGGGCCGTCGCCCACATAGAAGCCGGCCAGCAACAGGGCGGCGCGCACGCCGAAGGCCGAACTGTAGGTGGCCAGGCGCATGGGCAGGCCGGGCCGGTGGCAGCGGTACAAGTTCTCCAGCAGCGGCACGGACCACATCTCCGGATTGCTGCGGGGGGAATAGGGATCGAAGAACACCACGTCGGCGCGGACGGGCTCGTCCTGCACCAGCGCCGTGAAGTCCCCGGTGCGCAACTGCC